>JAZUJG010000287.1:0-12218 GCA_045642645.1 Acutalibacteraceae bacterium
ACGATCCGACTTCCAACCGCGCGAGTTTTTCAAAAAATTTATTCCGAAGGGAGGGAGCGCCGATGCCGCGCCCCGCGCTTAAAAAAGACACGCTCACAGAGCAAACCCGGCGATACATGAAGAAGCTCGGCGTATATCGCCCCGAATATGACCAAATAGTAACCATCTACGCCGGACTGCTTGAAGAATACCGCCGCCTTGACGAGCAATTCAGGAAGAGTGGGTGCAAGGTTTCAACCGAAACCTCTGACGGAAACGAGAAGAAGGCCGCCATTGTCGGAACGCTTGAAAACCTGCGTAAAGATATCTTGCAGTATTCCGACCGGCTCTGCATAAATCCCCGCGCAATGAAAGAATTTGAACGCGAGCCTGAGAAAGCAGAAAGCGCACTCGACAAGGCGCTGAAAGAGTTGAGCGGAATTGGATGACAAGAATAAGAAAGAGGTTTTCGCTTACGCCGAAAGCATCCGCTCCGGCAAGAAAATCGCCTGCAAAGATTTGAAACTTGGCATTGAACGATTTTACCGCGACCTTGACGACCCGCGTTTTGATTTCGACCCACGCGATGCAGAATTTGTAATTCGATTAATTGAAAGCACTTTTTGCAATGTGCAGGGTGAGAAGCTTGACGGTACGCCCTTGCGCGGCACACCGTTTCTGCTGACCCCGTTTCACAAATTCATAGTTTATAACCTCCTCGGTTTCTATCAACACGGCACAAAAATCCGCAGATTTACCGAGGCGTTTATTTTTATACCCCGCAAAAACATAAAGACCACCTTCGCCGCCGCGCTCGCGTGGGCGCTCGGTATCCTTAACCGCCGAAGTGGGTCAAAGATTTACATAGTAGGCGCCGCACTCAAGCAAGCACTTGAAAGCTTCAATGTTATCAAGTACAACATCGAGCACTTGGGCGAGGCTCAGAACTTCCGCGTGCTTGACAACAACGGTGAGCACTCAATAAGCCGAACTTTTGCGGATGGCTCACTGTTCATTCAGGCGCTCGCTTCGTCGGTTGACCGGCAAGATTCGCTCAACTGCAATGTTGCGATTTGTGATGAGCTTCACGCTTACAAATCGAACACTCAATATTCAATCATCAAAGAGGCGATGAAAGCTTACAGCAACAAGCTCCTCATCGGGATTTCAACCGCGGGATTTAATCAGAATTCATTCTGCTATGGGCATTTGAAATACTGCGAAAAAATCCTTGAACAAACCGTAAGCGATGAGCGGATGTTCGTTTTTATCTGCAAAGCTGACGAAGATGAGAACGGCGACATCGACTACACCAACCCTGCCGTGCACGAAATGGCAAACCCCGCTTACGGCATCTCAATCAGACCCGAAGAAATCTTGAACAACTCACTGCAAGCGCAAAACGACCCGCAGAAACGCCGCGATTTCTTTGCGAAGGAACTGAATGTGTACACAACGCCGATTCGGGCTTATTTCAATATTGAAGAATTTCGGCGAAGCGATGCCAAATATAATTGGTCAATCGAACAGCTCGCAACGATGCCAATCAAATGGTACGGCGGCACCGATTTATCAAAGCTTCACGACCTCACCGCTGCCGCTCTTGTCGGCGTTTACGATGATGTTTTGATAATCATTCCGCACTGTTGGTTTCCGATTGTCGCGGCAGAGCGCAAAGCTTCAGAAGATGGCATACCTCTATTCGGTTGGAAGGATGACGGTTGGCTTGACATGAGTAACAGCCCCACCGTCAACCACGCCGAACCGGTTAATTGGTATATCGACATGAAGAAGCGCGGCTTTAAAATTCATCAGGTCGGTCACGACCGGAAATTCTGCCGCGAATATTTCGTGCTGATGAAGCAGAAGGGCTTCAAAATCATTGACCAGCCGCAGTACTTTTACAAAAAATCCGAAGGTTTTCGATACATTGAGAAAAAAGCAAAAGACGGCAAGCTGTACTACTGCCACGCCGAACCCTTTGAATACTGTGTGCAGAATGTTTCAGCAATTGAAAAGACTGACGATATGGTGCAGTTTGAGAAGGTGCTTCCGCACCTGCGCATTGATGTATTTGATGCTGCCGTTTTTGCTTCGATTCGCATGTTGGAAAACCTTGAGGATAAAAAATCAAAATTAAGCTCTTGGCTTTCATAAGCCGAGGGCTTTTTTAATGAGGTGAAACATGAAAAAAAGAAAACAGAACTCACGCGATGCACCCCGCAATTCATTCGCTTACTTTCTCAGCCGTGACGGGTGCGACTGTCCCGTTGGTTATTACAGCTTGTCAAAAAACGAGCATGTGCAGCAGGCAATCGCCATCACCGCCGACCTTGTCAGCAACATGACTGTGATGTTGATGCAGAACGGCGAACATGGCGACACCCGAATAAGAAACGGCTTGTCGGCACTCATCGACTTAAGGCCGAATAAGTTGATGAACCGCAAGAATTTTATCTACACCGTCGTCAAAGATATGTTGACCACGGGAAATAAAATCTGCATCCCCGTCATCAACGGTGAGGGCTACATTGACGAACTTATTCCCCTGCCGACTTCATCGGTGAGCTTCACAAACAAAACGGTCAACAGCTATGAGATTAGATACAACGGCAAAAGCTTTACCCCCGATGAGGTGCTTCACTTCTCGCTGAACCCCGCTCACGATTATCCCTATATCGGTGAGGGCATAGTGCCGCAGTTAAGACAGAGCCTTGAAACGCTCGCGCAGGCGAAAGAAACAAAGCGCAGCTTCTTCCGTGACAAATTCCAACCGTCAATGATTATTTCGGTGATGTCAGACGAGTTTGACCTTGCCGATAAAGAAAAGCGCAACAAGCTCTTGCACAGCTACACCGACACCGTTGAGAAAAACGAACCGTGGATAATCCCTGCGGGTGAACTTGATATCAAGACGATTAACCCGCTGACACTTGATGATTTGAAAATTCAAGACAGCATTGAGCTTGATGTCAGAACGGTTGCCGCCGCGTTTGAGATGCCCGCTTTTATGCTTGGCATTGGTGAATTCAAAACGGAAGCGTTTAACAACTTTGTGGCGACAAAAATCTATTCAATCGCGCAAATCATTCAGCAAGAACTCACGCGCAAGCTGTTGTGGGCTGATGATTTGTACTACAAGTTTAATCCGCGATCGCTTATGCAGTACAGCCTCGGTGAGCAGACAAGCCATGTCACAGAAATGAAGAAATACGGAATGCTGACCGGCAACGAAGGCCGCAACGCCTTCGACTATTCACCGAGCGACAAAGAGGAAATGAACGAATTCACCGCGCTTGAAAACAACATTCCCGTTTCGGTGCTTGCACTGCAAAACAAGCTTGATAAAGGAGGTGAACAGGATGAGTGAAAGAGACACGAAGCAAATCAGAACGATAAGTAACCCCTTCACCGTGCGTGAGGATGAAAAAGGTGGCAAATTCATCGAAGGCTATTTCGCTGTCTTTGATAGTGAATACAACATCTTTCCCGGCGCGACAGAAAGCGTTGACCGCCACGCCTTTGACGACCAACTTAATGCAGATGTTCGCTGCCTGATTGACCACGACACCCGACTTGTCGTCGGCAGAACAAAAGCGGGAACGCTCACGCTCAAGGTTGACGACCACGGCCTTTGGGGGTCGGCAAAAATCAACGAAAAAGATGTTGACGCGCTGAATGTTCACGCCCGCGTTGAGCGCGGCGATGTTGACCAATGCAGTTTCGGATTTGAAATTCTTGACGAGGATTTCGAGAAGCGTGATGACGGCACGGTGCATTGGACTATTCGCAAGGTCAAGCTCTATGAAGTCAGCATCTGCACCTTCCCCGCATATACCGAAACGGCAGTCAGCGCCCGCAAGGCAGACCTTGCTGACCGTGAAAAACGCGAAACCGAAAAAACGAAAATCGAAATTAAAACAAGATTGGAGGCAATCAAAAATGGCACTTGCACAGCTTAAACTCCGCATGGAGCTTAACGAAAAAAAGAAAACCCTTGCCGAATTAAGGGCGAAGCAGGATGAATTCAAGCGCCGCGCCGATGAACTCGATGCGGCAGCCGACGAGGCAGGCGATGACACCGAAGGCCTTGAGGCTGTCAAAGCATCCATTGCCGAGCTTGAGAACGAAATTGCAGCCCTCGGCGACCTTGAAGGCAAAATCGGCGAACTTGAAACCGACATCGCCGACATCAACGCAAAAATCGAAGAAATCACCACAAAATCGGATGAGGCGGCACAGAACGCCAACACCCGCAACAACAAGGAGGTTAAATCAAAAATGAGCAAACGCACCGTATTCGGCGCACTCGCGCCCGAACTCAGAGCCGACTATATCGGCAGAACTGAATCAAAAGAATTCTGTCAGCAGATTCGCGCTGCTATGCGCGGCGTGACAAACGGCGAAATCAACATCCCCGATTTCTACCTCGGCCTTATCGCAGACAACGGCGAGAAGTATTCACGCCTTGCTCCCTATATGAACGAGCGTTATGTCCCCGGCAACGGCAGAATTGGCATTGTCGGCCTTGCCCCCGAAGGCGTGTGGACTGAGGCTTGCGCCAACCTCAACGAGCTTGAGCTTGGCTTCAGCGAACTCTATGTCAGCGGCTACAAAATCGGCGGCTACATTCCCCTCTGCAATGTCCTCATCGATGCCGCAGATGATGCGCTTGTCGATGCTGTCATTGAGGCTATCCTTCAGGCAATCGGCAAAGGCAAAGACAAAGCTTGGATTTACGGCACCGGCACCGCAATGCCCCTCGGCTTCGTGACCCGCCTTGCCCAGCAGTCACAGCCCTCGGATTGGCCCGCAAAAGGCCCGACTTGGACTGACCTTCACAGCACCAACATTCAGACTCTCAACATCAGCGGTCAGAGCGGTGCGGCCTTCTTCGGCGCACTTGTCGCTGCCCTCGGTGTAGCTGACGGCACCTACTCGCAGAGCAAAGAACCCGTGTGGATAATGAACCACAAGACCCACATGGACTTGAACGCAAAGGCCATGGCCTACGACTCAAGCGCTGCTCTTGTTTCGCGCATTAACAACGAAATGCCCGTTCTCGGTGGCAAGATTGTCGAATTCGACCTGCCCGACTATGAAATCGCGGGCGGCTATCTTGACCTTTACCTCGCTGTCAATCGCGGCGCTGCAAAGGTCGAGCAGAGCAAAGACGCGATGTTCATCGAAGATATGACAGTATTTAAAGGCACCGAGGTCGCTGACGGCAAGCCCATCATCGCCGAAGGCTTTGTTCTTGTCAACTACGCCAACACCACCCCCACCACCACCGCACTCTTCGCGGGCGATGCCGCCAACACCAAGCGCGTGATGCTGTCAACTCTTGCAATCGGTGACACTCCCCTTACCCTTCTGCCGAAGGCCTTCGATGCAAAGACCACCAACTACCACACAAGCTTCACCGGCTCCGGCACTACCGGCACTCAGAAGATTACCGCAACCGCAGCCAACGCCGGTGCAACCGTGGCTATTAAGGTTGGTGACACCTCTGTCACAAGCGGCGGCAACGGCACCTTCTCGCAGGGCGACAACACCGTTACCGTGACCGTCACAAGCGGCACTCAGACCCTTGTATACACCGTTATCGTTAACTACGCAAAAGTTTAATTTAAACGGGGCGGCGCATGCCGCCCCTCCCTCACGGGAGGTGACACAAAATGAAAGCTCAGATTGTTGAGCTTGTCAAACTCAACCTCGGCATCAAAGGCTCAGCCCGTGACGATTTCCTCATTCCCTCGGTTGAATCAGCGGTTTCCGAGCTTGCGCACAAAGGCGTTGAACTTACACACAGCACTGATGACTTAATGCTCGCCGCTGACTATGCAGCGTGGCTTTACCGCACCCGTGAAAGCGGTGACCCGCTCCCGAAGAACATCGAACTGCGAATTCACAACCGAGTTACAAAACGGAGGATGAGCGATGTATGAGTTAACCGTTACGATGATTTCGTCCTCATGCACGGGCACGGATGAGAACGGATACCCAATCACCGAGCGCACCGAGAAAGAACTGCTTATTCAGGGCAGACCTTCATCGCCTACGCGCTCGGAATTTTGGATGGCGAGCGCCGCCGGTCAGCAGTTATCGCTTGTTCTTCGCGTTTCGGCTTGGGACTGGGATGACTTCCCGCGCCCGAAGCCTGCCGAGCTTGAATACATGGGCGTTAATTACAAAATCGCAAAGGTCTACCGCGTGAGTGAGGATGTCATTGAGCTGACTTGCACGGAGGTGGCGTGATGGCGCAGTTTGCCCTTGACCTTGATGGCATCAATTCACTCTTTAACGGACACCTTGAGATGTTTGATGAAGTAGCCCCGAAGATGCTTGAGGCGGCTGCACCTCTTGTTGAGGAGGCAGTCATTGCCCGCGCACCGAAAGCAACGGGAAAGCTCAAAGGCTCGATTAAGCTGCTCAAGCCGAAGAAAACCAAAAACGGCGGTTGGATTTCAAATGTCACAATTAAAGGCACAAGAAAAATCGGCGATAACAAATATCGAAATATGGAAATCGCCGCATGGAATGAATACGGTACGAAATTCAGACCAGCAAAGCCCTTTCTTCGCCCCGCAATCGCCGCAGTCAACAACGCCGCTGTTGAGAAAATGACCGAAGTTTTTAACGAGGAGTTGAAGCGCCGTGAATCTTAACCCGATTATTTTGCAAGCTCTTGACGGGCTTGAAATTCCCGTTTTCCCCGATTTTAAAAATGCTCGGTTGAACTGTGAACGGGCGCAGGCTAAGACTTATATCGTTTTCAACCTTGTCTATGAGCAAATCACCGAAAACGCTGATAACCTGCCGTTCTGTGAGGAAACGGTGATGGATGTCCATTTATTCACGCCTGAGTTGAGCCGAGTTAAATCACTCACGAAGAAAATCAAAGACCGACTTGTCAAAGCAGGCTTAACGCTTGACGAAACGGTCAGCAGTTACGAAGAGGAGAGCGGGCTTGAACACACGACAATCACCGTTTCTCATCTTGACGAATATTTAATAGAGGAGGATTAAAATGTCCCGAACTTCTTACGGCGTGGCCTACGCCGTTTTTGCAAAACGCGCCGAGCCAACATCGGAGAGTACCGAAGCCACCTACAGCGATGGCGTGCAGTTTAAATCAATCACTGAAACCGTGACCCCGAATCAGGCAAACGCCGAACTTTACGGTGATAACGAACTCGCCGAAAGCATCAACCTTTCCCCCGATGGTTCAGTCACTGTGAATGTGACAAGGATGAGCTTGTCAGCTTACGCGACTATCTTCGGCGCGACCTACACTCCCGCCGTCACCACAACCGGCAACGATGCCCCCGAAAGGCTGAAAGACAACAAAGAAGATGTCGCTGCTTATGTCGGTCACGGCTATGTCAAGAACATCATTGAAGATGGTGCGAAATCTTTTGAACTTGTGTGGCTGCCGAAGGTCAAATTTAACAAACCTGAAGACACCGTCACCACAGTCAGCAACGGCTCGGTAACCTTTAATACGCCGAGCATCACCGGCAAGGCTTCACCCGATGAAAACGGGGATTGGCGCATCCGCGAAAGCTACGCGACTGCCGCCGCCGCCCTTGCCGCGCTCAAGGCTTATGCCGGAATCACCGCATAAAAATGAAAATCACCGCAGAATTTATCACCGCCCCGAATCTCTTAGAGTTTCGGGGTCATTTTTTTAATTTAAAGCTCGGATTAACATCTTATGTTGCCCTGCTCCGTGAGTTTGATTGCGACATCAGCGGTGTAGTTGCCGCAATGGATGATTACAAGAGCTTTTTGAAAATTGCAAAAACGCTCATTGACGAGGCAATTGAAGTTGAGGCAGAGCACGGCGGCGAATACCGAGTTATCACGATTGAGGAACTCGGCAAGGCTATTGCCGAGCGCCCGCACTTTGCCGTGATTTTGCAAACGGCAGTTATCGCGGCGTTTCGCGCCTCACTCGGTGAACGCTCAGAAGCCGAGCTTGACGGCGAGCGCGAACTGCTTGCCGCCATTGAAGGCGAAGAATTTGAACAAGAACAGCCCGAAACCGAAAGCAGTTTTGATTACGATTTGTTATATTTCTTATTCAAAACGCGGCTCGGAATGGCTGACGATGAAATAAAACATATGACTATTAAAAAAGCCGCAAAGCTCATTGACCTATTGAGCGAGAGAGGAGGCGGCGCGAATGGCAGATAAGAGAAAGATCGGCGCAACGCTTGCCATTGATGGCGAGGCTGAATTTAAAAAGGCGATAAGTGAGGCGCAAAAAACGCTTTCGGTGCTTGGCTCGGAAGCAAAGAAAGTTGCCGCCGATTTCAGCGACAATAAAAACAGCCTTGAGGCACTGCGGGCACAAAGTGAACTTTACGAAAAGCAGATTGATGCCCAAAGGCAGAAGCTTGTCGCGCTTTACGGCGCTTACGACAACAGCAAGGCAGCGCTTGATAAAGCAACCGAAGCTTACGAGAAATCAAAAGCCGAACTCGGCGAAAACGCCGAAGAAACGCAGAAGCTGCAAAAACAAGTTGAGAGCCTGACAAACAAAACCGCTGATTGGCAAATAAAAGTCAACAACGCCGAGGCGGCACTGACAAAACAGCAAAAGGCTCTTGATGAAAACAATGACAAAATCAAAGTCAATGAGCAGGTCATCGTTAAGTTAAAAGACAAATACAACGATTTTAAAGAGCGAATTGATGAAGTCAAAGAAAAACATCAGCTTGCGACAAAAGCTCTTGAAAAATTCAAAGATGTTGCCGACAAGATAAAAGCGGGTGCGGCAAAGGTTGCATTTGAAACGATGAAGGTTTCCGCAGAGGCTGCGACAGCGGCTATAACAGCGGCAGCAACAGCCTCGGTTGCACTTGCAAAAGATGTTGTAAGCTCATACGGCGAGCTTGAGCAAAACATCGGCGGCTCGGAGGCAGTTTTCGGCGACTACGCGAAACAAATTCAGAAAATCAGCGAAGAAAGCTATAAAACCCTCGGAACAACTCAAAGCGAATACTTAGCAACCGCCAACAAGATGGGCGCCCTCTTTCAAGGGTCGGGCGTTTCCGCGCAGAAATCAATGGAACTCACGACTCAGGCGATGCAGAGAGCGGCAGACATGGCCTCTGTTATGGGCATCAGCACCGAGGATGCTTTGAACGCGGTGACCGGCGCGGCAAAAGGCAACTACACGATGATGGACAACATCGGCGTGAAAATGAACAACACCACGCTTGAAGCTTACGCAATGGGCGAAGGCTTTTCGACTGCGTGGAAGGATATGTCCGAGGCTGAAAAAGCCGAAGTTGCAATGCAGTATTTCTTTGAAAATACCTCGCAATATGCGGGCAATTTTCAAAAAGAAGCCACCGAAACCATTTCAGGCTCAATCGCGCTTGTTTCATCATCTTATGAAAGCTTGATTGCGGGCATGGGCAATTCAAACGCCGATATCGTCAATCTTTCACAGAATCTGATTGATGCTTTTGTGGCGGCAACATCAAATGTCATCCCCGTGCTTGAGAATCTTGCCGATTCTCTGCCCGAAGTCATCACCACGCTTGTTGACGAGGTTGTCAACAGCGGAATTCTCGGCGATGTAGCCGAAGCAGCGGGCAAAATTCTCAACTCGCTGACTACAACATTGCTGTCGGCTGAATCACTCAATTCAATCATTGACACGGGCGTGGATGTGATTTTTACACTCGCGTCAACCTTGATTTCAAGTGAAAACATTTCAAAAATAATCAACGCGGCGTTTCATCTTATCAGCGAACTTGTGACAACCCTTATCACACCCGAAAACATCACAAAGCTTGTTGATGCCGCCTTTGCGCTGATTGATGCCGTCAGCGGCGGCCTTGTTGACAACTTGCAATTAATAATGGATGCCGCCTTCACACTGATAACCACCCTTATCACCGAACTCACAAAAGAAGAAAATCTGAACATCGTCATTGACGCGGCGGTTGAGCTTGTCGGTGCTCTCCTCGGCGGCCTTGTCTCGAATCTGCCTGCAATTGCAAAAGGCGTTGGAAATCTCATAACCAACATCATTCACGAGTTAATAACATATGATTGGGGCTCGGTTGGCTCACGGATTTGGGAAGGGATAAAGGCGGCGTGGAAAGGCAAAACCGTTGAGGTTGATGCAAACGGCAAAGCCCACGCAGGCGGCCTTGATTATGTCCCCTATGACGGTTACACCGCAATTCTTCACAAAGGCGAAAAGGTCAGCGCGGCGGGTGAGGTCGCAAGCTCAGACCGCGACCTTGCCGAGCTGACACAGAAGGTTGATGCCCTCGGCGCGGCAATCAACAACTTGCCGACACCGCAGGTTAACTTTTATGGCACGGGCGGTGCTATTGCCCGCGCCCTCAAAAAAGAAATCACCCGCGAAGATAAACGGGCGAGCGCGTTTGGAGGTGCTTATTGATGCTATTACAAATTGACGGCATCGACTTTTCAAATTTAGTTTTGCCGATGAGTTTTGCCGAAAGCTTTGAAACTATTGCGCAGGGCACTTCAGGCACTCTTCAAAACAACAGCGACTATTATGAGATGATAGGCACGCGGTTCTCACATTCGCTTGTGCTGAAAAAAAGAACGGCGGCGACCCGTGAGCAGTGGGAACAGTTATATGATTTACTTGCCGCTCCCGTGCCCTCGCACACCGTGACCGTTCCTCACGGTCAGGGCACGCTGACTTACAACGCTCACATCACAAGCGGAGGGCGTGAGCTGATTGAGCAAATCGGCTCGGTCAACATTTGGGGTGATGTTACGATTAATCTCATCCCCACTTCACCGCAGAGGGAGGCTTGATGATGGCAAGTTTTAACGCTTTATTCCCCGTTTTCGCACCAATTGCAACCGAATTTGTTGACGATGAGCACCCGACAACTTACGGTGCGGGCGCAGTTGTCGGCAAGCTAATGAGCGTTTCAGTTTCGCCTAACTTCACGCAGGCGGGGAGGCTCGGCAAGTATGCGCTTGTTTTTGACAACGCATCAATTGCGTTGAATACCACGGCACTGCCCGCCGATGCTTCTGCCGCTATGTTCGGCGATTTTGCCGCCCTTGAGCAAGGCGTTCCCGGCGGCTTCGGCTATGCCGAGGGCGTGATGGACAGCGGCGCGGTGACCTACGCCGTGCATTGGCTGCGCAAGGTTGTCTTTACTCCGCCTCCCGAAAGCGCGGTGAGCATCAACGGCACTACCGTTTCATTCTCAACACCGTCAATTGTGGGAGTTGCTTGGGATGACGGCAGTGAGCAGTGGCGCGATGACCCTGCGACTTTTGCAACGGCGGCGGCTGCCATTGATTATCTTAAAACAAAGGCGGGGATAGATTGATTAACAATGTTGTTAAATATTATGACGGCGACCCCGACCTTGTGCTGACCGCTACCGTTAACCCCGAAGGCGCAACCTACGCCTCGCCGACCTATTCAAAAGACATCGGCGGTTCGGGCGTGGTTAACTACGCAACGCTTGAAGCCGATGGTTTCCTTCTTGCCGACAACGCCCTTGTTTTCGCAGATGAAAACGACAACATAGGATTTCTTTCTGTTGCGCAGTCAAATCGAAACGCTGTTTTCGGCACGGGGGCGCAGGGCTTAACCATTCAGTTGCCCGAACCCTGCACTGCGGGTGGGATAACTTTGCTCGGTTGGCAAACGCCGCTCGTCTCGTTTATAGCTTATTTCGTAAACGGCGCAAATGTTGTCGGCTATTACGAAATCACAAACAACAACACGCTTGACTTGTGGCTTGAGTGCTCAGAGCCGTTCACGACTGTTCAAATCATCAACCGAAAGACCGTGCTGCCTTATCAGTTTATAAAATTGCGTTCGGTTTTCTTCGGCAAGGTTTTTGAAATACGCAAATTCTTTGAAGCGATTAACTGCTTTTTTGAAATCAAGCCCGACTGCACCGATGTTCCCGCCGCGACTTGCGATTTTGAAGCCCTGCTTGACGATGAATTTATCCCGCAAGAGGGTCAGCCCGTTGAAGTCTTTCACGATGATGAGTTAATCGGGCGTTTTTTTGTTGACAGCGTTCAAAAGGTGAATAATCGCCGCTATGTTTTCGGCTGCAACGATGCAATTTTACAGCTTGATAACCTCCCGTTTGCCGCACTTGCACAGGGCACTCACACAGCGGCTGACGGCTATGCGGAGATTGAAGAAGCAGCGGCGGTTAATTTTGAGAATTTCACCGACACCGAGCTTGTCGGTTTCTTTG
>JAZUJG010000288.1:0-10160 GCA_045642645.1 Acutalibacteraceae bacterium
TAATATCGGAATCCCTGCCGCAGAGGATATAGAGAAGCCTTTCAAGGTTACTTGAAATAAGGATATCCATTGACGGAGAAACGGTGGTATAGAACTTGCGGTTTCTGTCGTAAGTGCCGGTTTTGAGGAAGTCGGTGAGAACATTATTTGCATTGGAAGCGCAGATAAGCTTATTTATAGGCACACCCATTTCCTTTGCAAAGTATGCGGCGAGAATGTTGCCGAAGTTGCCCGTGGGGACTACAACATTTATTTTATCGCCGAATTTTACGGAGCCGTTATTGACCATATCGCAGTAAGCGGAAACATAGTAGACTATCTGCGGTGCGAGTCTGCCCCAATTTATTGAGTTGGCAGATGAGAAAACAAGGTTATTCGCCTTGAATTTTTCAAGAATTTCGGCATTGGTGAATATGGACTTTACGCCCGTCTGAGCATCGTCGAAATTACCCTTGATTGCGCAAACGCCGACATTGGCGCCGTCCTGCGTGGTCATTTGCAGCTTCTGCATGGGGCTTACGCCCTCATCGGGGTAGAAGACGAGAATCTTGGTGCCGGGAACATCCTTGAAGCCTTCAAGTGCGGCTTTGCCGGTATCGCCCGAGGTGGCAACGAGTATAACTATTTCTTTATTATCGAGATTTTTGCGCGCGGAAACGGTGAGAAGGTGCGGCAAAATCTGCAAAGCCATATCTTTGAATGCGCAAGTCGGACCTTTAAAGAGCTCGAGAATACTGATATTGTCGTGGAGCTTTACCACGGGAGCAACAAATTCAGAAGCGAATTTGCCGTCGGCATAAGCGCCCTCGACGCAGGCATCGAGTTCCTCTTTTGTGAAGTCGCACAGATACATACCGAGCACGCGTTTAGCGCGTTCTTTGTAATCGGCGCCGCACAGAGCCTTGAGCGCATCTGCGGTAAGCACGGGTATTTCTTCCGGAATATAAAGACCGCCGTCGGGCGAAATACCGTCGGTTATCGCTTTGGATGCGGTGACCCTTACATTGTTATTTCTTGTTGATGTATAAAGCACAAAAAACACTTCCCTTTGTGTATTTAGAATATTTTAACAAAGGGGGCGTTTATTGTCAAGTGTTCACGGCGGCAAATTCAGCCATAGCACACGCCACGCGCCGCAGCATACCCATAAAGGATAACTTCTCAACGGGCGAAACGGGTTTTACTGTATATTCGGATACGATATCATCACCGAGTTTTACACACAAAGTACCGAGAGTCTGATTTTCGAGCACGGGAGCCTGCAGGTCTTCGCAGAGGGAGACCTCGATTTTGATTTTATCTTCCTCCCCTTTTTTGACAAGCATCGGCGCAAGAAGCGGTATATCCGGAGTCACGCAATCACATTCGCCGCATATTACGGGTATATCACAAAATTTATCCGCAGGCACTTCGGGTGTGACGGTAACGAAATTCGCAAACCCCCAATTAAGCATTTTTTTCGCGGTTTCAAAACGCTCGGTGCTGTTGGCACTGCCGAGCACCACCGCACAAAGATGCAGACCGTCACGCTCGGCGGTAGCGGCAACGCAGCAGCCCGCCTTTGAAGTAGTACCCGTTTTAAGTCCGGTAGTACCTTTGTAAAAACGCACGAGTTTATTGGTGTTGACAAGCTCGGTTGCACCGTCGCGCAAAGTGTCCATCCACACAGTACTGTAATCTTTAATGAAATCGTGTTTCATCAATTCACGCGCCATTAACGAAATATCGTAAGCGGTGGTAAGGTGGTCTTCAATACCGTCATCAAGCCCCGTTGCGTTAACGAAATGCGTGTTTTTCATACCGAGCTCGGCGGCGCGGGTGTTCATAAGATTCACAAATGCATCCTCATCGCCTGCCACATATTCTCCCAGAAGTGTTGCGGCATCGTTGGCGCTGCCTATCATAGCAGCGCGCAGCAGCTCATCTACGGTCATGACCTCGCCCTCTTTGAGCCAAATCTGTGAGCCGCCCTTTGATGCGGCATTAGGTGAGCAGGTCACTTTATCTGCCAAGGTGATTTTGCCCGAATCAATGGCTTCGGCAACGAGCAGAACGGTCATAATTTTAGTAACTGATGCCGGAAAAAGCTTTTCATCCTTGTTGTAATCAAGCAGTATTTTACCGCTCGTGACATCCACGAGCACCGCAGATTTTGCAAGGATTTCAACAGGCATATCGGCTGCCGCGGCAGCTTCGCTGATCTCCTCTTTTATTACTGCGGAAACTGCGGCGGAAAGCCCCTCGGTTTCTTTGGTGACTGCGGCCGTGCAGGTTTGCGACAAAGCACACACCAAAACTATAAGGCACAATAAAAAAGATACTGTTTTTTTCATAAACTCACTCCTCGGTGAAAAATATGAGGAAAGCTTACAAAAAATTACAGTATCGCTTCTTTATTTATATTATTTTATTCACAAACAAGGCATACCCAGCCGCCGTTTTCGCGGCGTTCAATTACATTGAGCCCTGCTTTCTGCAGGCAGGCAACAACTTCATCTGCGCGCGTATCTATAATACCCGATGCTATGAATTTTGCGCCCGGAAGCATGAATGCCCTGACCTGCGTGCTGAAAAGCATTATTACATCGGCTACTATATTGGCAACAACAAGCGAATATTTTTCGGTCACTTTATCGGCAAGGTCGCCGCAGACGAAGGTAAGCTGCGGCTCCGTGTAGCCGTTCATTTCGCCGTTGGCCTTTGCGGTTTTTACTGCGAGCGGGTCAATATCCACACCGAAAGCCTTATCTGCTCCGAGAAGCAGTGCGGAAACCGCGAGTATGCCGCTGCCGCAGCCTATATCGAGCACGGTATCGCCATTTTTTACGGTACGGTCAAGTTCCTCAAGGCAGAGCCTTGTAGTATCGTGCGCGCCGGTACCGAAAGCGGCACCCGGCTCAATATTGAGCACTGCTCTGCCTTCGGCATCGAAATTTTCCTCCCATACAGGACGGACAAAAAGGCGTTCACCGATTTTAAGAGGCTTGAAATACGCTTTCCAGTTATTCGCCCAATCCTCCTCGGTGCAGCCCGCCGCTTCAAGAGTGAAATCAACATTTTCGGCCTCAAGCCTTGAAGTGACAAACGAGACCGCTTCGTTGGGATTTTCATTTTCGGCAACGTAGATATGTATCACCGATTTATCGCGCGATTTTTCGAGCAGTTCTTCATCGATAAGGTCGATATGCGCTATCTCCCACGCTTCCTGCTCAAGTGTGCTGTAATCCTCAACATAAATGCCGTAAGGCACTGCCATAACGGCAATATCGGAGGCGCGCTGTGTATCGCGTGTGGGTACGGTGATTTTTATTTCGGTCCAGTTCATCAGTCGTTTTCTTCCTTTTCAAAAAGAGATGCTTCGGGGTAAATATTCTTTCTGCCGTGGTTGAGGAACTTGCGGTTGTCGAGCATCCAGAGTCTGCCGGTGAAGTCACCTTCATTGACTTCCTTTACGGCATCCGCCATTTCGTAGATATTGGCATCAAACAAATCGAGCTGTGAAAGCACCTCGGCTTCTATAAACGAGGGGCGCACCGCCGCACCGAATTCAAGCTTGCCGTGGTGGGAAATGAGCATGTGCTGAAGAAGATATTTCTTTTCGGTAGGTACACCGAGCTTGTCGCAGGCTCTGCCGACATCCTCGGCGCCCATAACAAGATGACCGAGAAGCATACCCTCAAGAGTGTGACCGTCGACCATACCGGCGGCGTTAACGGAATACTCGCGAAGCTTTGCGATATCGTGAAGAATGGCGCCCGCAAGCAGAAGCTCGCGGTCTATGCAGGGGTAAACGGCACTTACCGCTTCGGCAAGGCGGACTATTGAAAGAGTGTGATAAAGCAGACCGCCGTTCATGGCGTGGTGGAGTTTTTCCGCCGCAGGATAGAAAACAAGTCTGTCGCGGTTATCGTCAAGCATTGCGGTAACGACATTTGCAAGGTCGGCATCGGCAAAACCCGCCGCTATACCGCGGAGCTCGTCAAACATCTTATTACCGCTGTATTCGGCGCTTTTTACGAAGTCGGAAACCTTTATATCATCACTGTCATTGGCAGTACGGTAACGCTGCAGGATGAACTGGTCTGCACCGTTATACTGCTGGAGAGTTCCGCGCATTTTTATAATTGAATTCACAACGGGCATGGGTACATTTTCTTCTTTATAATCCCAAAGCTTGACGGTAAGCTCGCTGTCCTTATCGGCAACTACCATATCGAGATAGAATGTACCGTTTTTTGCACTTTTCTTTTCGCAGGATTTCACCATGCCGAATGTTTCCACAACACCCGTTCTTTCGGTATTTTCAAATTTCATATTAACTCTCCTCAATCAATATTCAGTAATTTTCTTATGACATAGCCTGCCGCTATATAACCCGCAGCGGGCGGCACAAACGAGGTTGAGCCTGGAGTGCGGCTTTCGGTTTTAACGGGCTCCTCCTCGGAATAGACAACCGCAAGGTGCTTTACGCCGCGCGCTTTGAGTTCGCGCCTCATTACCCTTGCAAGCGGGCAGACCGAGGTTTTGTAAATATCGGCGATTTTAAGAAGCTCGGGGTGCACCTTATTGCCCGTACCCATTGATGAAATAACAGGCACGCCGGCATTCTGCGCCCTGACTGCAAGCTCGATTTTTGCACTGACATTGTCGATGGCATCAATAATAAAATCATATTGCGCCAGGTCGATTTCATCGGCATTTTCGGGCAGATAGAACATATCTTTTTTCACAAAAATGATATCGGGATTTATTGAGAGAGCACGCATTTCGGCAGCATCGGTCTTTTTCATTCCGACAGTATTTTCGGTTGCCACAAGCTGACGGTTGAGGTTGGTTATATCGACGGTATCTTTATCCACAACGGTCAGTTTGCCTAAACCTGCGCGCACAAGCGCCTCGCAAGCCGCGCCGCCTACGCCGCCGACACCGAACAGTATAACGGATGCACCGCGTAATTTTAAAAGCGCATCTGCGCCGAGAACACGCTCGGTGCGTGAAAAGCGTTCGTCCATCCCCTCACCTCTTTAAGCTTAATAAATATATTATAATATCTTACCGCCTAAAGGTCAACACTAAATAAAAAGGCGGTGGCGATATGATAAAACGAATAAATACTTTTATTGTCTGCGTGATTCTCTGTTTTGCCGTGTTAACATTAAATCTTACACGAATATATACACAGACTGCCGCAGTGAATATTTCCGACGAAAGGCGCGTTGAAGTTATAGCCGAAACGCGCGGAGGAATATTTGACACAAACGGCGTACCGCTTGTAAACAATGAAATTATTAAAGTAGTTTGTGCCGTACCCGAGCAGGAATTGGCGGCGGCTATGCGCAAAAGCGGAAAATACGAAAATTTCATTAAAGCCGCAGAAGACGGAAAATTTTATTTTGAGCAGAGCGATGACGGCGATTTCTTTGAAAAATTCGGTGCGGCGCAAATACTGACAACTTACGGAAGATATGCAGATAATTCTGCATTTCATATATTGGGATATGTAAACTCCGAGGGTGACGGAGTTGACGGCATTGAATATTACTGTGACAGTATTCTGAAAAAATACGACGGCACGCTCTCGGCGGTATACTCCGCGGATGCGCTCGGGCATATTCTGATTACCGAGCCGATTGAAATACGAAACGAAAACTACGCGGGCAAAGGCGGAATACAACTTACGATTGACTGTGATTTTCAGAAAATCGCGGAAAATGCCGTAAAAAACAGCAGTATCGAAAAAGGCGCGGTTGTTATAACCGATGCATTGAGCGGTGAAATACTTGCTTCGGTGAGCGTACCGGATGTTGAAAGAAGCAATATTGAAAAATCGCTTGCCGACGAAAACGCACCGTTTGTAAACCGCGCTTTATGCGCTTACCCCGTCGGCTCGGTTTTTAAGGCGGTTACTGCCGCCGCAGCACTCGAAAACGGCATAACACCCGAAAAATATTATTGCAGCGGCAAAACCGAAAAAAGCGGAAACACATTTTACTGCCACAACCGCGGAGGTCACGGCGAAATTGATTTAAGTAAAGCACTCGCCTACTCGTGTAACCCGTATTTTATTGAATTGAGCACTGAAATCGGCGGCGAAAAAATCCTCGAAACCGCCGAAAAGCTCGGCTTCGGCAAAAGAAGCGATTTGGGTATGGGGTTTATGACCGAAAGCGGCACTCTGCCGGATGTGAAATCTCTTAACAGCGATGCCGCGGTGGGCAATTTCGGCTTCGGGCAGGGCGAACTTACCGCCACGCCGCTGCAGCTTGCCGCGTGCTATTCGGCTATTGCGAACGGCGGCACATACTATGAGCCGTATATTATTAAGGGCGAAATTGATAATTCGGGGAATGTGATGCCGTTTTCACACTCCGCAGGGGTAAAAGTGCTTAAAGAAAGCACCTGCGCGGCAATAGCCGAGGGGCTTGAGATGACCTTTATTGACGGTACGGGAGAAAGCGCGTTTTCATCACTTTACGAAGCCATGGGCAAAACCGCCACAGCACAAAGCGGAGTTTATGACGAAAACGGCTGCGAAATAAATTACTCGTGGTTTACGGGCGCATTTTTGTGTGCCGACAAAATGCTGACTGTTTGCATAGTAAAAGAAAACGGCGCCTCCGGCAGTGTTGACGGAGCGCCGATATTCAGAGAAATAGCCGAAAATATAAGTGTTACGCTTCTGAGCCGCGCTCAACTTCAATAACACGCTGTGCGCCGAGCATAATACCGATTTTGCCGCTGTGGAAGTTAAGCCCGCCCTGCATCCATACGGCATACGGCTCGCGGAGCGGAGCATCTGCCGAAAGTTCAATTGATGAGCCGTTTGTGAATGCGCCTGCAGCCATAATAACGTCATTATCGTAACCGGGCATTGCCCACGGCTCCGGCACAACGAAACTGTCCACAACAGAGCCGCTTTGAAGCCCCTGACAGAACGCAATGAGCTTTTCGGGAGTGCCGAGCTTAATGCTCTGTATGATATCGGCACGGTAATCGTCAAATTTCGGTGAAACATCATAACCCATTTCCGTGAAAAGCGCGGCGGTGAACACCGCGGTTTTCATAGCCTCGCCCGTAACGTGCGGTGCATTGAAAAGTCCCATAAAAATATCACGCGTGTTGCCGAGAGTTGCGCCGACTTCCCTGCCTATGCCGGGGGTGGTCATTCTGTATGTGCAAAGCTCCACGAGCTCCTTTTTGCCCGCAATATAGCCGCCGCATTTTGCTATGCCGCCGCCGGGGTTTTTTATGAGCGAGCCTGCGAAAATATCCACGCCCGTATCGGCGGGTGCGGTGAGCTCGGAAAATTCGCCGTAGCAGTTATCGAGCATAACGACGGTGCCCGCTTTTTTATGGGCAATATCCGCAATTTTCTTAATTATTTCATTGGTAAGAGTAGGTCTTAATGTGTAGCCGCGCGAGCGCTGAACATATACGGCGCGGTAACTGCCGCTTTCAAGGCGGTGTGAAAGCTCCGCAAAGTCAACGGTACCGTCATCCTTTAAGTCGACAAACTCGAATTCTATGCCGAAATCCTTCAACGAGCCCATACCGCTGCCGGAAATACCGATAACGGAATGAATGGTATCGTAAGGCACGCCCGTAGCGCAAAGCACCCTGTCGCCGGGGCGCAGAACGCCGAAAAGCATAACCGAAAGCGTATGTGTGCCGCTTGCGAAGCTGTGGCGTATGACCGCATCCTCGGCACCGAAAATATCGGCGGTGACGGCGTCGAGCACCTCTCTGCCCCTGTCGCCGTAGCCGTAGCCCGTGGAGCCTGCAAAATGTGACTCGCTGACATTGTTATTAATAAAAGCCTTTAACACGCGCTGCTGATTATACTCGGTAACGCGGTCAATTTCACTGAATTTTTCACGGCACATTTCAAGTGCTTTTTGTGAAAGGGCATTAAGCTTTTCACTGAAATCAAAGAATGACATAAATATACCCCATTATACAGTTCAAAAGCGGCGAAAAACGCCGCTTTGATATTTTTATTTATACTTCGCAGCCGCCGTTTGCACGAACGGAAAGAATATAGCAGGATTTTTCACCGAACACCTTGCGCATCCGGTCAACAAAATCCGCCGTTCTGTCCGTGGGAACAAACACCTGAATTGTACCCGCAAAGCCGCCGCCGTGTACTCTGTATGCGGCGCAGTCGCCCACAAGCTGCTCGGTAAGACAAAGCGCGAACGCTACGGGCTGCTCAAAGGATTTAGAGAGTGTAAAGCAGTTCTGGTTATACATATACGAGGACTTGCCGCTTTCGATGATCGTTTTTTTGAAATCCTCAAAATCGCCGCGGTCGAGTGCGCTGACAAGCCTTTCAACACGCTTGTTTTCATTGAAGAAATGGTACGCTCTTTCAAGAGCGCGGTCACCCGTTTTGGCTCTGACTGCCGCGAGATTTGCGGTGAGTTCGTCCTCGGTGATCTCGCGCAGCACGCGTTTGCCGAAGAACGCCGCAACGGAGTTCATTTCGTTCCTTATAGCCGCGTAATCGTCGGTAAGGTCGGCGTGATTGCCGCCGGTGTCGATTATGCAGAGGTCGTAGCCGCTGCTCTTTATATCGAAATCAACTTTATTTATTACGGGCTTTGTAACATCCTTGAAATCTATTGCCACAAATCCGCCAACGGAGCACGCAGTCTGGTCAAGAAGTCCGCAAGGCTTTTTGAAATACACATTTTCGGAGTACTGTGAAATCTGTGCGACCTCGACGGGATTGACGATACCGTCATTGTAAAGGTAATTGAGAATTGTTGAAACGAGCACCTCAAACGCCGCAGAGGATGAAAGACCGGAGCCCGAAAGCACACGCGAGGTCATAGTGGCGTTAAAGCCGCCGATTTTATAGCCGAGCTCTTTAAACCTTGCGCAGATACCGCGTATAAGCGCGACGGACTCGCCTGCTTCGCCGTCCTTGACCGCAAGTTCATCTATGCTCATTTCGCACGGGGCGTGACCGACGGAATTCAGGCGGATAATACCGTCATCGCGTTTGGCTGCTGCCGCGACTGCATCAAGGTCTATTGCGGCGGCAAGCACCTTGCCGTTGTTGTGGTCGGTATGGTTTCCGCCCACTTCCGTTCTGCCGGGAGCGGAGAAAAAGCGGATATCGGCATCTGCATAGAATTCCTTTTCAAAGGTTTCGGCAAGGGACAGATATCTGTCGCGCTGCTCATTTGCAGCACCTTCGCCGTAAACTGCGGCAAGCCTTTTAAGGAAAGCCTCCGACATTATTTCATTCTTTTTCATTGACCGTCTTCCTTTCGGATAAGTTTGAAAATGGTATCAAGAAGCAGCAGCGAAGCGCCGCTGATAATTAGCAGGAAAATAATGGGCATGGTAAAGCCGACCGTAAACGGCTGAGTCATATTTCTGCCGACGATACTCCACGAAACGAGGCGCGGCAAAAAGCCCGCGACCGCAAGCCCCGTGAAAATGCGTCTGTCCATTTCGGTGGCTCCGTATGCGCGGCAGAGCGTACCCAAAGGCACGCAGGGAACGGAATTGAGTAAAAGCAAAGTCCAGCCGTTGCCCTTTCCCTCAAGTGCCATAAATTTTTTTACAAGGCTGAAGCGCATCATAACATCGTAAGCCTTGCCGCCGCCGAATTTGCGGCTCCACGAAAATTTGATATTGGCAAACAGAGCATAGCCGAGTGCATTTATAAGCACCGCCGCAGGCACCGGAAAAACAAGACCCGTACCCACGAACAGAACGGAAAACGGAATGACCGAAACAAAGCTTTTGGTCACGAACAGCAGCATAACAACACCGAATGCCGCCAATTTATCGAAACGCGCTATGAACATTTCAACGCTCAGGAAAAACGAATCAAGCCTGTCGAGGCTTTGCTGCACCTGCGGAAGCATCATAAAGAATGTAAGCAGGGCAAGCGCAAGCGCCAAAATGAACGATATCGCCGACGCCCACCTCAGCACAGCACCGCGGCGGCGTTCTATAATCTTTTCATCTCGCTGCAAAAAAATCACCTTTGCTATTCTATAACAGAATTTCGTTTAGGTCAAGTAAAATTCAAATTACTGTTGAAACACGGCGGCAAGTGTTATATAATTTCAGGCGGATGATAAATGAAGGGACTGTTGGCTAATGGTTAAGAAACTCAACGCCGTAATACTTGACGGACACAC
>JAZUJG010000289.1:0-9094 GCA_045642645.1 Acutalibacteraceae bacterium
TACTGTGCATTCAATACCGTAAACACCTCAAAACTTAAAATCGTTGCCGATACTCCCGTAAAGGTCGTAAATCTGCGCGTGTCGCTCGTTAATAGCGAATACACCGATTTCAGAGTTACTGCCTATGCGGTCGCCTCGTCAATTAACGAAGAAAATGTTATTCCCGAGCGTTTCGATGTTGTTACCGATGTGATTTTATTCGGCTGCGTTACCTTTGACGAAACCGGCAGGCTGAATGTCGATACCGGGCTTCTTGAAAATTCATATAATATTCTTAAAGAAAACGCCGGGGATAAAAAGGTGAATTTCTATATAAATATCCTCGGGCCCGACAGTCAGAGCACTTCCGACGACTGGAACGAGCAGATGAACGATAAAGCCGCAAGGCATTCGGCAGCGTTCAAAAACGGCGAGCTTGCGCAGGATATTGCGAAGCTTGTTGAGAATTATGAATTCGACGGCGTGTTCTTTGACTATGAATATCCGCTTAAGCGCAAATACTGGAACGATTTTGATAAATTCATTAAGCAGGTTAAAGCCTGCACAAACGGCAAAAAGGTCGGCATAGCGGCTTCGGCGTGGAATCTTTCCGTTGCGGGTGATACGCCCTCGCACGCCGATATGCTTGAGCTTATGCAGTATGATTTATTTGACGATAACGGCAACCATTCCTCTATGGATACCGCTTTAAGCGGTCATAACGAGGCTCGCAAGCGCGGCATTGTGCTGCACGATACAGACCTCGGGCTTCCGTTTTACGGCAGACCTGCCGACAGAGGCGGCTACTGGCCCTCGTATGCAGAGTATGCCGAAACGCTCGGCAGAACCGAAGATAAATGCGAAACCGAGGGCGGCGAAGCATACTTCAACTGTTGGCAGACCGTTTACGACAAAACCGCCTATGCACTTGAAAACGATATCGGCGGCATAATGGTGTGGCATTTCGCCTGCGATGTTACAGACCCCGAACTTTCGCTTTTCAATGCGGCAGGCGAGTGCATTAAAGACAGAGTTGTGAATAACGCGGAATAAATTCGCTAAAATATATTCAGTATTTTATTTGCTCGAAAGGAGTTTTTTATATGAGCAGAGTTTACAATTTTTCGGCAGGACCTTCCATGTTACCCGAGGAGGTACTTAAAAAAGCAGCGGCTGAAATGCTTGATTACGAGGGCAGCGGTCAGTCGGTAATGGAAATGTCACACAGATCCAAGGTGTATGACAGCATTATTAAAGGTGCAGAGCAGCTTTTCCGTGAGATTATGAATATCCCGGATAATTACAAGGTGCTTTTCCTGCAGGGCGGCGCTTCCACACAGTTTGCGGCTATTCCGCTTAACTTTATGAACGGCAGCGGCAAAGCTGATTTCATTATCACAGGTCAGTGGGCTAAAAAGGCATATCAGGAAGCCTGCAAGTACGGCG
Source organism: Acutalibacteraceae bacterium (assembly GCA_045642645.1). GTDB lineage: Bacteria > Bacillota > Clostridia > Oscillospirales > Acutalibacteraceae > DTU089. Next base: position 1,426 of record JAZUJG010000289.1, read on the forward strand.
ATGCCAAGGCCGTTGCTTCCTCCGCCGATAAGACCTTCTCATACATTCCCAAAACCACAGCGGCTGATTTCAGACAGGATGCAGACTATGCATACATCTGCCTTAACAATACCATTTACGGCACAGTTTACCACGAGCTTCCCGATACCGGCGATGTTCCGCTTTTTGCCGATATTTCGAGCTGCTTCCTTTCAGAGCCGCTTGATGTTACCAAGTTCGGTCTTGTTTACGGCGGCGCGCAGAAGAATATCGCTCCCGCAGGTCTTACCGTTGTTATCGTAAGGGAAGACCTTCTCGGCAAGGCAAGGGATATTACCCCCACCATGCTCAACTACCAGATTCACGCAGAAAACGATTCTCTCTACAATACCCCTCCCTGCTACACGATCTACATCTGCAAGCTCGTGCTTGAGTGGATCAAGTCGCTCGGCGGTCTCGAGGCTATTGCAGAGCGCAACCATAAGAAAGCAAAGCTTCTCTACGATTTCCTTGACAGCAGCGAGATGTTCCGCGGCACAGTCGTTCCCGAGGATCGCTCAATAATGAATGTTCCCTTCGTTACCGACAGCGACGAGCTCAATGCAAAGTTCATCAAGGAAGCTGAAGCTGCAGGCTTCATCAATCTCAAGGGCCACAGAACGGTTGGCGGCATGAGAGCTTCCATCTACAATGCAATGCCCGTTGAAGGCGTTGAAAAGCTTGTGGAATTTATGAAGAAGTTTGAGGCTGAAAACAAATAAAGAGAGGAAAACACAATGTATAACATTCTTACAATGAATAAAATTTCACAGATCGGTCTCGGCGAGCTCGATGCAAAATATGCCGTTTCCGATTCCTGCGAAAATCCCGACGGAATCATCGTTCGCTCCGCTGCTATGCACGAATATGACTTTCCCGCAAGTGTGTGCGCCGTTGCACGCGCAGGCGCGGGCGTAAACAATATTCCCGTTGACAAATGCACCGAAAAGGGTATTGTGGTTTTCAATACCCCCGGCGCAAATGCCAATGCCGTTAAGGAGCTTGTTGTTTGCGGTCTTATGCTTGCTTCGCGCAAGGTTGCAGCCGCTTATGACTGGTGCAAAACCCTTAAGGGCGAGGGCGAAAATGTAGGCAAGCTCGTTGAAAAAGGCAAATCACAGTTTGCAGGCCCCGAAATTCTCGGCAAAACTCTCGGTGTTGTCGGTCTCGGTGCAATCGGCAGACTTGTTGCCAATGCCGCAAGCGCACTCGGTATGAAGATAGTCGGTTATGACCCCTTCCTTACCGATGCTGCAAAAGCGGAGCTTCCCGCAGATGCAAAAATCGCTGCAACACTCGACGAGGTTTATGCCGCAAGCGATTACATAACCCTGCACCTTCCCTGCGTTGCGGATACAAAGGGTATGATAAATACCGCCGCATTTGCAAAAATGAAAGACGGCGTTCGTATTCTTAACTTTGCACGCGGTGAACTTGTAGTCGGTGCCGATATGGCGGCGGCTCTTGCAGACGGCAAGGTTGCGGCTTATGTTACCGATTTCCCGTCGGATGAAGTAATAGGTCTTGAAAATGTTACGGCTATTCCGCATCTCGGTGCTTCCACTCCCGAATCCGAAGAAAACTGCGCTTATATGGCAGCTGTTGAAATTCGCGAATTCCTCGAAAAAGGCAATATAAAGAATTCCGTAAACTTCCCCAATGTTGAGCTTGACGGCGACGGCGAGCGCGTAAGCATCATTCACGGCAATGACCTCGGTACAGTGAACGATATAATCGCCGCGTTCACTACTTCCGGCATTGAAACCAAGGGCTTTGCTTCAAAGGCGAAGGGGAATGTTTCCTACACGCTTATCAGCGCGGATACTATTCCCGATGCGGTTATAGAAAAGCTCAAATCGCTTGATACCGCTGTTAAGGTGAGAAAAATATAACAATAAAAACAATGGCTTTACGGTTTGAATTTCCGTAAAGCCATTTATTTTTTGCTTATATCCGAATACGCCTTATCGACTATCCGTAAACTCACTCCGAGCGCTCGCGGCGCTGAACGAGTACTGCAAATATTATTATTGCACCGCGTACTGCATCGCAAAGGAAGGTGGGCACGCCGAGCATATTCAGCACATTATTCATTACGCCTATTATGAGCATACCGAAGAATGCTCCCGCAAGGTTGCCCTTGCCGCCGCTCATAGCCGTGCCGCCCACTACAACTGCTGCTATTGATTCCATTTCAAATCCGCTTCCCGCATTGGCAAAGTCCATAGAGCCTATTCGTGCTACATATATTATTGCGGCAACGGCGCACATAAGTCCGCTCAAAATATATACACGGCACTTTACCGCATTTACGCGGATGCCCGAGTAACGCGCGGCTTTTTCGTTTGAGCCTATGGCTACCGTATGTTTGCCGAAAACGGTGTTGCGGTAAACTATGTAGAGTGCTGCCGCTATTGCCACCCAGCATATAATCGGCAGAATAACCTGACCGCCGATTTTGAGCGATGCAATCTGTTTGAATTGATCGGGTACGGTCGGGTTAAAATTCTTTGTTAACTGCTGTGTGACCGAGCGGAATATTTTCATGGTGCCGAGCGTGACAATGAACGGCGGTATTTTGCCGTATGAAACGAGTAAGCCGTTTACAGCGCCGAAAATGCAGCCGCAGGCGAGTGCCGCAAGTGTTGCGATAATATATGCCGGCACTCCGGACATACCGAATTTTGCAAGCAGACCGACAGCAGGGTCGAGCAGATACATAAGTGCCGCACCCGCCGCGCAGGTCATGGAGCCTACCGAGAGGTCTATGCCGCCCGAAAGAATTACAAAGCACATACTCAGCGCTATCACGCCCGTATAAGTGTTGTTGCGCAGAATGTTCATCCACGAAACAAAGAGCTTCGGCAGGACTGACGCAGCAGAGCCTTCGTTGAAGCCTATAACTATGCATTGTACAATGACCATTATCACAAGCGCAATGAGTGTCGGAACTATGCTTGTGCGCCCGCCGAACAGCGATGCGATTTTACCGAAAACTCCGCCGCGGCTGTTGCTTTGTACGGTGCTTTTTAATTTACTCATGGTTTTCGTCTCCTTTATCTGCACCGGATGCGTAAATCATCATTGTTTTTTCGTTCATATCGTCGCCGCATAATTCGGCGGCGATGTGTCCGTGGTGCAGAACAATGGCGCGGTCGCACAGTCTTACTATTTCCTGCCCTTCGGATGAAAGCACGATTATGCCAATTCCGCTTTCGGCGAGGGAGGTGATAATCGCATATATTTCTTCCTTGGCGCCTATATCGACACCCTGCGTGGGATTGTCAAGTATCAGCACCTTGGGCGAAGCGGTGAGCCATTTTGCCAGCACGACCTTTTGCTGATTGCCGCCCGAAAGTGTAGTGATGAGATTTTCCGCGTTGCTTGTTTTGATTTTTAAATCATTGATATGCCGCTCAAAAATACTTTTTTGTTTTGCGCGGTCAAGAAAGCCTGTACGCTTATATTGCGAAAGAGTTACGGCAGTGCCGTTATCAATTACCGACATATCGGCAATAATGCCGTTTTCTTTGCGGTTTTTCGGAACATACGCAATGCCCTCACAAACCGCCTCATGCGGTGAGGAGGGGTGTATTTCTTTGCCGTCAAGTGTGATTTTGCCGGTGTAGTTTTTGCCGTATATGCCGAAAACCGTTCCGAAAATCTCACTTCTTCTGTCGCCGAGTAGTCCCGTAACACCGAGCACTTCGCCGCGCCTGAGCGAAAGCGAAATATTATCAAATGTTTTACCGTCCGAAAGCGAGTCAAGGCGCAGTATTTCATCGGCGCAAAGCGTGCGCTCCGGCTTGCTTTCGCCGTTTACCGAGTGCCCCACCATAAAGGCGGCAAGTTCGTTCGCGCTTACATCGGCTATTTTGCCGCTGTTTACCGCTTTGCCGTTGCGAAGCACAGTGTAGCGGTCGCATATTTTCATTACCTCGTCAAGCTTATGCGAAATGAAAATCATTGCTATGCCGCGTTCCTTAAGCTTCTGCATAATGCCGAAAACGCGTTCGGTTTCGGCACCGGTGAGCGAAGCAGTGGGCTCATCCATTATAATCAAGGATGCATCCTTGTGCAGGGAACGCGCGATTTCCACCATCTGCTTGTACGAGGCATCGAGCTCACTTACCATAGTTTCCGGCGAAACGGCTATGCCGAGGCGCCTGAAAAGTTCGGCAGTTTCGCGTATCATTCTGCTTTTGTCAATAAAGACACCTTTTTTGGGATAATCGCCGAGGAAAATATTTTCATAAACCGTAAGGTCATTAACCAGGTTCAGTTCCTGGTGTATGAAAGCGATACCCGCTTTTTGCGATGCCGCAGGATTCTGGAATGCCGTCTTTTTGCCGTCAAGCAGAATTTCACCGGCATCTGCGCGTATAACACCGCCTATAATATTCATCAGCGTGGATTTTCCTGCGCCGTTTTCGCCGAGTAATGCACATATCTCACCGCCGCGGATTTCAAAATCCACAGCATCAAGCACATTACCTCCGCCGAAGGATTTTGTAATTCCTCTGACAGCAAGTTTCATGGTTTTCTCCTCAACAAATGCACTGTTCGGACTTTGAGTGCTTAATATACGGTGTTGTTTGCATCAATATATTCATCAACATTGGCAGCAGTTACTATGGTTGTGGGAATAACTATGCACGCCTCGCATTCTTCACCGTTGCTGAGTGCTATTGCGGTTTCGACTGCGTTTTCTACCATAGCGGGACTGTAAAGTGCGGAAGCAAGACCGAGTGAAGCGTATTTTTCATCCTTTATCATTTTAAAGTATTCCTGCATTCCGCCGCCGCCTGTAATTGCATGTATATCTTCTCTGCCTGCTTCGGTTATCGCCTGAATAACACCTATCGAAATTTCATCGTCCATTGAGAATACGGCATCTATCTGTTCGTGGCTTTCGAGGATATCCGTCATATCCTTAAGACCGTTATCACGCGTAAAATCTTCCTCGCTGACTTCAAAGATATTTGATTTGTCATATTTAATTTCATCAAGATAGTCATAGAAGCCCTGCTTGCGAAGCGAAGCGACCGAGCCTGCCGAGGGAACATCGAGCACGGCTATATTGGCGGCTTCACCTACTTTTTCAACTATATATTTTGCCGATTCGTAACCCATACCGTAGTTGTTGCCGGTGACCTTGTGGATTCCGTCGGTGTTGACATCAACATCAAAACTTACAACGGGAATGCCCGTTTCAACTATTTCGGCAACGGCATCTTCCATACCTGTCCACTGCGGCCACAGCACTATCGCATCCGCTCCCCAGGTAACGAGGTCGTTGAGGTTTGCCATCATTTCCGCGGCATCTGCCGATGTGGTGATTTTGTAGGTTATGCCCTGTTCCTTGCAGTATTTTTCCGCATAATATGCAACGCCTGCGACCCAGCCGTGCGTAACATTAGGTGCCGCTATACCGATTTTGCGCTCTTTTGCGCTGCCCGAATCGCCGCTGTTGCTGTTTGCACAGCCGAATAAAGCTATGCAAAGGAAAGAACAAATTAAAAGGACTGAAATGATTTTTTTCATAGTGATTCCCCCTGTATAGTATTTCAGTTAAATATTTTACTATATATAAATAAAAAAAACAATGGCTTTACGGCAATTTATATTGTTTTATCGAACCGTAAAGCCATTATATCTTTATGAGATTTGTATTTTATGCGCTGTTTTGAGGATTTTTATGTCAGATTTCGGGGATTTCAAGTACAACTTCCTTGCCTGCTTCTGCAGAACGGGAGATGCCGTCGATGATTGCCTGGTTGTAAATGATCTGACTTGACGGAACGGGTGCGGGCAGACCGAATTCAACGGCATCAACGAATGAACGGATTTTTTTGTCGAAGTTGTCGCCGTCGTTTCTGCATTCGGGAATCTTTGTTTCAACGCAGGTGCCTGCAACATTGTGGTAAACGGTCATCGGGCCGCCGATAGAGCCGTTCCAACACTCTGTTGAGGGAATGCGCAGGCCGCCCTTTTTGCCGAGGATAATGGTGTCACCGGGGGTGTCCATGTGCATAGCCCATGCAATGCGGAAGTCGAGGATTATGCCGCCCTCAAGGCGAACGAATGCCGCCGCGAAATCGTCAACACCGAATTTTTCAACATATTCGGGTTTTTCGAGGTATTCGGGATCTTTGCCGAAGAAGCCGGATTTGTAGCCGGTAACGGTGAGGGGCTTCGGATAGCCGATGGCGTTAAGCACCATATCAAGTGAATAACAGCCGATATCGCCGAGAGCGCCGAGACCTGCGGTATCTTCCTGAATGAAGGAGGTGCCGAAGGGGGTGGGGATACCTTTGCGTCTGCCGCCGCCGGTCTGAATGTAGTAAATCTCACCGAGCTCACCGGACTGAACTATCTTTTTGACCATCTTCATATTTTCATCGAAACGGGGCTGGAAGCCGATGGAAAGGATTTTGCCGCTCTTCTTTTCGGCTTTGCAGATTTCAACCGCTTCGTCAAGAGTGACGCACATGGGTTTTTCAAGCAGAACATTTACGCCGTGCTCAAGAGCGTATATTGCGCAGGGAGCGTGCTGTCTGTTGTATGTGCAGACCGAAACAGCATCAAGGTCTTTTTCATTGTCTATAAGTTCCTTGTCGCTGAGATAAAAGCGTGCACCTTCGGGTGCGCCGTACTTTTTGGCGAATGCTTCAGCCTTGCCGGGAACAAGGTCGGCAAAGGCAACTATTTCAACATCGTCGCATTTCATATAGCCCTTAAGGTGAGCCTCTGCGATCCAACCGCAGCCGATAATGCCGACTTTGATTTTTTTGCCGGTGTAAACTTTTTCTTCAGTGTGCTTTTCTTTGAAAGCGTCAAGAATACTTGCCATATTTTTACCTCCGTAAGCCGCCTGAGCGGAATTTTACATATTTAGAGTATCACAAAACGTTTTGTGTTTCAACAGAATTCGGCGGTTTTAGGGGGCTTGATTCAATAAATTCCCATTTGCACAAAAACAAGCGCGTATTTGTGTATAATTTACACAAACTTATGCTAAAATGTAAAAGTGTTTATTAAAATGGCACTATTGTTAACAGTTTGTTCATATTTACACAACAACAAAACAACAAGCATGAGTTACTATAATTATGCCAATACGATACGCAGGAATTTTAAAAGATTCCTCTGTTCAAGAAAAAGCCGATGCTTTTGCATCGGTTTTTTCTTGTGCAGATCTGCTTTGTGTGGTACAATATTAAAAACATAAGAAATTCACTTTTGAAAGGTGATTTATATGAAATTTCTTGTTTTCGGTTCTATGAATATTGATAAGGTTTATAAACTTAAAGCTTTGCCGGAAAAAGGTGAAACACTGACTTGCAGCAGCTTTGAGGAGCATGTCGGCGGCAAGGGACTCAATCAGGCGGTTTCGCTTGCCCGCGCCGGCGCCGAGGTCTATATGGCAGGCAGAGTGGGCGCAGACGGCAGAAAACTTGCGGAATTTTTGCAGGATGCCAATGTGAATACCGATTTGGTGCAGATACCCTATACTGTGACCGGGCACGCTGTTATAGAGGTTGACGGCGGCGCTCAGAATCAGATGATTCTTTTTAAAGGCGCAAACCACGAAATAACTCCCGAATATTGCGACAGAGTGCTGCGTGATTTCGGCAGCGGCGACGTTATT
>JAZUJG010000290.1:0-8667 GCA_045642645.1 Acutalibacteraceae bacterium
CTAAGACCGCTTGGCCTCCGACTTCAACCGCGTTGTGTACGACCTTAACGGCAACACCGAAAGCGAATTTATTGAAAAAATCAGCGCAAAATTCAAGGTCGAGGATGCCGACTGCGGCGGCGCTTTCAAGCCCGCGGAAAAGCACACATTCGGTATGTATATGGGCAAAAAGTGGTACAAGCTTACCGCACTTGACGGCACATTCAACGCCGCCGACCCCGTGGAGCAGCTCGATGTTTCGATTTTGCAGAACAATCTGCTTGCGCCCGTACTGAACATTGGCGACCCGCGAACCGACAAGCGAATCGATTTTATAGGCGGCATACGCGGCCTTAAAGAACTCGAAAGGCTTGTGGACGGCGGCAAGGCGGTGGCATTTTCGATGTTCCCGACCACGCTCGAGGACCTTATGAGCATTGCCGATGCCGGCAAGATAATGCCCCCGAAATCCACCTGGTTTGAGCCGAAGCTTTTAAGCGGCTTATTTATTCACAAGCTTGAAACTAAATAAAACAACGGCTTTACGGTTGAAATGTTCAAATCACCGTAAAGCCTTTTTGCATTTGTTTCAAATTGAGTTATATTAACAAAAATTCATATCCGAATTAACAAAAATTTAATATCTTGTCCACTTGAATATACATTTTATATGTGTTAGACTAATGCACAATAAATTCAATTCAGGAAAGGCACACACAATGACTACCGAACAGAAACACATACACATCAACACAAATGACCGCCGCGTTAAGAGGACAAAACGCGCCCTGCGCGAAGCTCTTTTTAAGCTGCTTGATGAAAAAAGCATCAACCAAGTTTCAGTAACCGAGCTTACGGAGCTTGCGGACGTAAACCGCGCAACATTCTACTTTTATTATGCGGACACAGTAGATATGCTCGAACAGATTCAAAACGAGGTCTATGCGGATTTTGAACTGCTCATCAAGGATGCCGGCAATGTTTCGGCTACCGAAAGCGACATGGTCAGCTACCTTAAAAACATTTTACTGTACATAAAGCAAGACCCCGTTATGTGCCGCTTTGTACTTGAAAACGATGTCAACCACAATCTGCAAAAGAAAATTCAGGCGCTTATGATTTCGGTAATTCCGAATTCCGAAGCCGTCTACCCTGCCGACAAGCCCGCGCACTTCGCTACAAAATATGCGCTCAACGGCATTATAGGCTGCATTATCGCCTGGCTTACAGAGGGTATGACCGCCGACATTGACGAGCTTGCGCAGTTTATGGCAAGTATGCATCTGCACGGATCATTAAAATCACTTGCCAATTAAAGTGTATTTAATACAAAACGAAAAACGGTTATGAAAAGTCAGACTTTTCATAACCGTAATTTTTTTGCATTTTATTCGACCGATTTAAGTGATTCAACCATACTGATTTTTTTGAGGTTAAAATGCATTATGATATTTACAACAACCGCAAACAGAAGCGTTATGCCGCCGGAAATAAGGTAGAATTTCCAATCAATAACGGTGCTGAATGTGAGCGTGTCAATATCTATGGCATTTATTATGGAGAGGAACAGCGGCACGCCGAGCCCCACGCCGAACAATATGCCGAACAGCGTGAGTATGACATTCTCACGGTAAATGTACGCCGAAACCTCGCCGTTGTAGAATCCGAGCACTTTTAGTGTGGCAAGCTCCTTTACGCGCTCGTTGATATTGATATTGTTGAGCGTGTAAAGCACTACCACCGCAAGCAGCATTGCGCAGGCAACAAAGATGTATATGATGAGGTTAAGGGTATTTATGATGTTATTGAAGTTATCAATAATAACGGATGTGAACACCGTACCGTTTACGCCCGCAACACCGTTCACGGTCTGCTCAAGCGCCACTCTGCCGTCGCGGTCGATATCATCGCTGATTTCGCAGAACAGGTAGTTGTAGGTGGGGGCGCTGCCCGTCATCTGCTTATAGCAGTAAGGTGTAAGGTACACATAGTGGAACGTGTAATTGTCCGCAATGCCGGTTACGGGTACTTCGTAGGTAACTTCTTTAGCTCCCTCGGTCCAGGTGAGTTTTATGGTATCGCCTACCTGCGTTTTAGTTTTCTTTGCGAATTTTGCGGTGATTACAGCGCCCTCATCGGTAAAGGGAACTGCCTGCCTGCCGCTGTTTATATTGATGAAATCCCTTATAACATTGGGGTCCTCGGGTACGAGAACATCAACTTCCATTTCCTTTTCGCTTCTGTCGGAGCTGCCGGTGCAGACCTTGAGGTAGCCGAGCATGGACTGCTCTATACCATCAATGGAATTGATTGAGGAAACCATACTGCTGTTTTTGTAAGAAACCTGCGCATCTTTAAGAACGACCTGCAAATCATACTTTGCAACGCCGTCAACATCGCCGTACTGATTATCTATAACCGCTCCGATTGAGCCTGAGAAGCCGAAGCCCGAAAGGAGCATTGCGGTACAGCCCGCTATGCCGAGTACCGTAACGACAAAGCGCTTTTTGTTCCTGAAAAGATTCCTTACGGTAACTTTTGAGGTGAAGCTGAGATTCGACCATATAAAACCGACATTTTCAAGCAGCACGCGCTTGCCGTCCTTGGGGGGCTTGGGTCTCATAAGCACTGCGGGAACGGATTTAAGATCCTTGCGGCAGGCTATGAATGTAGCAAGCAGCGTAAGACCTACCGAAAGCAGCAAGCCGGTTACTATATAAACGGGCATATAGTGAATGACCGTCGGCGGCATTTCGTACATTATATTCCACGCGGCAGCTATTGCCGTAGGCAGCGCCCAGAAGCCGAGCGCTATACCGATGACCGCGCCGATGGAGCTTGCGATACCCGCATAGAACAGATACTTTGCGGAAATCATACGGTTTGTGTAGCCGAGCGCTTTGAGTGTGCCGAGCTGCGTTCTTTCCTCCTCGACCATACGGGTCATGGTGGTGAGGCACACAAGTGTGGAAACTATAAAGAAGAATGTGGGGAATATGTAGGAGAAGCGCTCCATATTGGCGGTGGCTTCGCCGTAGCCGGTGTAGCCGGGGCTGTCGTCACGGTCATACACGAGCCAGCCGACTTCGTCATTTATATTTTCAAGAAGCGCAACGCCCTTATTATACTCCGTTCTTGCAACGCCGATACCCGCGCCCGCCTCGCGCTCTGCCTTGGCGTACTTTTTCTCGGCATCGGCAATAATACCTTTAATATTCTGCAGCTGCGTCATTTTCTGCGCTATCTGCGCCTGAGCGAGTGTGTACTCGGTCTGCGCCTGCAAGGCGCCGAACTGCAGCTTATCGCCGCTGGCGTCGATTTTATCCTTAAATTCAGCAAGTGCCTTTTCAGCCTGCGCAAGCTGATTATCGGCGGCATCGAGCTGCTCCTTTGCGCTCCTTAACTGCGCATCGGCTTCATCCCACTGCGATTTTTTAAGGTTGTATTCTATCTGCCCCGCATCGCGCTGCTCAATAGCGGCGGCAAGCTCCGCCTTATACTGTTCAAGCAGGTCATCGACCTCTACGATGGCATCCGCCGCCATACCCTGTGCGGTAAGGTTTGATGCCGCACGCAAGGTCTGCGCAAGCTCGGGGTTGGTCTGCTCCAATCTTTCCGCCATTTTGTCAAGGTCAAGGTCGCCCTGTGCAACATCCTGATTCTGCTTGAGCGAAAGAAGCGTTGATTCGGTGCTTTCTATAAGCACGGTTGTTGCGGAAATTTCGGCATTGGCTATAACAAGCTTGGTGTTCGCTTCATCGAGCTGCTCTTTTGCAAGGTCGGCTTCGGTGCGGCGCTTGTTATACTCTATTTTTCTGTTAGCCTGCTCCAGCTGACTGTTGGATACGGCGGTGTATTTTTCATTATACTCGTTGACTGCGGCAATATACTCATCACTGCCCGTGTCAAGCTCCGCCTGTGCGGCGTTGTACTTTTCTTCAAGCTCCTTTTGCGCCTTATCTATCTGCTCGGCGCCCGTCTTTTCCATTTCATAAAGCTCCTGCAGCTTTGCATAGCCTTCGTCAAGCTCCTTCTGAACAGTTGCCTCGGCATTTTCGATTAAAGGCTTATTGGCTTTGAGCTTTTCCTCAAGACCTACGCTCAGCGTCTTTCTGCGTGCGGCGGCTATACCGTCTGCAACATCAAGAATCTGCTTGCGCACGCCGTCAACATAGTTATTGTATTCATCGCTGTATGCGGTGTAATTTCCGGAATCCTTAAGCGTGACATACGCTTCGCTGTAATAATTGATTTTATCGGTAAAGGCGGTATCTTTAACATATATAAAGTCACCGAGCTTGCCGCTACCCGCGGTAGTAGCACCGCGCTCGTATGAAAGCCAATAGGGAGTCTGCACTATACCGACGATCTTGAAATCGGTATTTTTGAGGTAATATGTGATTTCTTCATTATCGCCGACAATGCGAATGGTGTTATCTATGATGAATTCCTCGGGGGTTGCGAGGTCACTGCAGGTGACGACACACTCATTATCGGCTTCGGGATATCTGCCCGAAACGGGCTTTAAGCGGGTGATGTACTCAGGATCATTGCCGCCGTTCTGAAAATCCACGGCTTTATAAAGGTCAAGCCCCATAACGCGAATGGTAAACTCGGAGCCGTCGATATCAACAACGCCCTCAAACTCGCCTTCTTCCTCCTCGGACGGAGTCTGCACATAGCCGTCAACAAACTTAACCCCCTGCACCGCGCTGACATCCTTCATTTCGCGGATAACATCGAGGTCGGCATCGTAAAGACCGATATATGACTGCAGGCGCAAATCCATAAGGTTGTACTGCTTATAGTAATTATCGGCAGTTTCGAGCATATCGGGGTAAACGGCTTTAAAGCCGCAGAAAATACTGCAGCCCAAAGCAACTATTGCAATTATGGATACAAACCTGCTGAACGTCCTTTTTACCGAACGCAAAGTGTCTGTAACATAAGCTTTGTTCATTACAAAATTCCTTTCGATTCGGTAATTACCACTCAATATCCATTACGGAAGTGGGATTATCATTGGTTTCGATTTTTTCGACCTTGCCGCTTTTAAGGGTTATTACCCTGTCTGCCATGGGGGTGATTGCCTGGTTATGAGTAATTACTATAACGGTCATACCTGTTTCACGGCTCGTATCCTGCAGGAGCTTTAAAATCTGCTTGCCCGTAACATAGTCGAGTGCGCCCGTGGGCTCGTCGCAAAGAAGAATCTTCGGGTTCTTGGCGAGAGCGCGCGCTATGGAAACACGCTGCTGCTCACCGCCCGAAAGCTGCGCGGGGAAATTGTCGAGCCTTTCGCCGAGACCGACACGCTCAAGCACCTTTGCGGGATTGAGCGCCTTGGTGCCTATCTGCGTTGCGAGCTCAACATTTTCAAGCGCGGTAAGGTTGGGAACGAGGTTATAGAACTGAAAAACGAAGCCGACATCGTAACGCCTGTATTCGATGAGCCGCTTACTGTCGTATTCATTTATAAGGTCGCCGCCTACGCGGATCTTGCCGTCGTCACTGTCATCAATACCGCCGAGCAGGTTAAGCACGGTGGTTTTGCCCGCGCCGCTGGCGCCGACTATGATGCAGAACTCGCCCTGCTCAATATTAAAGTTTATGCCGTCAGCCGCATTTATAACGACCTCGCCCATTTTGTAACGCTTGTAAACGGAATCGAATTCAATAAAGCTCATTTGTTTCAGCCTTTCAAATATTTTTTAATGCATACCAATTCACATTAAATACCAATTATACATAATAAAATAAATTTATTAACAAGTCAATAAAAATCCGTTAAATAATTATGAAAGTGCCTTGTACGCTTCCTGCATTACATCTGCTGCTGCAGGCAGCGCAACCGATGCGCCCCACCCGCCGTTTTCAATTATCACAACTATTGCCACCGGGCACGACGGATTGCGCGAGAAGCCCAGAAACCACGCGTGCGGCTCTTTTTCATCGCCGATTTCGGCAGTTCCGGTTTTGCCGCACATATCAAGGTTTTTAAAATTATTATCACCGTAATTATCGGCAACATTTGAGCGCATAAGGTCGCTGACCCTTAAAGCGATTTCGGGCGGCAGAAGCTCGCTCGTCTGCGCGGTAAAGGTCTTGATATTTCTGCCCGACGGCGAATCAACAGACTGCACGCAATACGGTAAAACCGCTGTACCGCTGTTCGCTATACCGCCCGCAACCGTAAGCATGTGGTACGGATTTACAAGCGTGGTGTACTGCCCTACTCCCGCCCAGGCGATATCGCCCGCCGAAGCCTGCGATAAATCGAAATAATCGGCTGCGGTCTTCATATTGCCGAAGTCATAGCTTTTGCCGAAGCCGAGCTGCTGCGCGGTGGCTGTCAGCGCTTCGGCGCCGAGCGAATCGGCAAGTGCTGCATAGGCGCAGTTGCAGGATTGCGCAAACGCGCTTTTAATATCAAGCTCGCCGTGAATATGCGGGCAGGTGATTTTCACGCCGTCTATTACGGTTTCGCCGGTACATTCGTATTTCCAACTGTCGAGCGAGGGCATATTTTCAACGGCGCAGGTCGTGGTGACTATTTTAAATATACTGCCCGGGGTATAAAGACCGTCGATAAGTCTGTTAAGGTAAACGCCCTCGTATTCATCGGCATTTTCCTCAATCTCCTCGGCTGACGGCTTATTTCTTATATCGTAGCTCGGATTTGAAACGGAGCAGAGCAACTCGCCCGTTTTATAGTTATATGCGGCGACAAGCCCTTTTCTGCCGTCAAGTGCATCGTAAGCCGCGGCACAAAGAGCGCTGTCAACGGTAAGGGTTATATCGTTACCCCTGCCGTATTTTTTGAGTGAATATATGCCGGTGGCGGCATTATAGCCGGTGAGGTAGGTTTTGTACGCAGTCTGCACGCCGGAGGAAACAAAGCCCTCGGTATCGCCGACTATATGGAGCGTGGAACGCCTTATACGCTCGGAATCGTTATATACGCGCTCGTCACCCTCGGTGGAAGCAAGAAGAACGCCGCCGCGGTCAAATATATCGCCTGCGGCAACAAAGCTGCCGTCAACTGTCAGATGCTCGTTGGCTCTGAGTGTAGCCCATTTTTCGCCGTTTAGTGCAAATTTCACACCGAGAAATGCAAGGCCCGCAACGACCGCCGCAACGAGTAAAAAAACTATATATCCGCGTTTAGCGGTGGTTTTCATTCTTCTCACCCCTTTCGAGCTTAGGCTTGAAGTTCGCGTATGTGCGAACATCTGCCGATTTTATGAACGCAAGCAGTAAAAAGCACGATATGACACTTGAGCCGCCCTTGCTTACAAAAGGCAGCGTTACGCCCGTCAGGGGCAGAATATCGGTTATGCCGAAGATGCTCAGCATTGTCTGGAAAAGCATCATAGCAGCAGCCGCAACGGATGCAACTGCATAAAACGAAGAACGCGCATTTTTGGCGTTAATTACAGCCATTACGGTTACTGCCGCATAGGTAAGCGGCACTGCAAAACCCGCGATTATGCCGAATTCCTCACACACGACGCCGAAAACGAGATCCTCAGCCGATGCGAAAATGTAACGGAGCATACCGTTACCCAAGCCAAGACCGAAAAGCCCGCCCGAAGCCGAGTAAATGAGTGTGCGTGTCTGCTGATAGCCGCCTTCATCCATAAACTCCCACACGCGCAGATATGTTGAAAATCGGTTTGCGACATAGGGCTTGAAGAATATGATGACAGCCGCGCCGATCGCCGCCGCCACGCATATAAGAAGCAATGTACGCCAATCCCCCGAGCGCATAAACGCGATTACAATAAATGTAAAGAAGAAAATGAGCGCCGCGCCGAAATCGTACATTAAAAACAGTTCGCCCACGCAAGCCGCCGCAAAGATGATATACATAGTCAGGTGGCGTATGGACTGCAGCTTTTCAAGCGTTACGGCACCTACGAAAATGAACGCCGCTTTCACAAGCTCCGATGGCTGAAGTGAAAAACCGCCGAACGAAAGCCAGCTCAACGCACCGTTTTGCGGCTCGGCAAAAACGAGCGTGACCGCAAGAAGCCCTATTGCACCAAACGCAATGGGCCAGCGAAGAAGCTTTACGGTATCGAGGTAGCGAAGCATTGCAAGCAGTATGCAGAAGCACACCACGCCGAGCGCGACCGCAAGAAACTGCTTGAATACTTTATCGGGGTATATGCTGCCGACAACGGCAAGACCGAGTGACGAGAACATAAACGCGAGAATTTCAAGCTCGAAATTCGTAATGCGCATAACGAGCGAAGCGAATATGAAATATGCCCACATAAGCGCAATAAAGCCGAGAAACGATGCCGCAACCGACCAACTCACCTCGCCCTGCGGGAACATATCGAGAAGCATTGAGCAAAGATTGAATACGGAAATGAGCACCAGCAGCAAGCCGTAAAGCGGAGAGCCCGCTCTGCCGCTTTTGTCCTTAATATAGCGGTATTTCGTTTCGCTGAGAACATACTCCACACCGCCGAAGCCTACGGTATCGCCGTCCTTTATAACGGCTTTTTTCTTGATTTTTTCGCCGTTGACGGTAACCCCCGAGCGCGAAAATGTATCGAACACCACAAAGCCGCGGTTGCGGTAGGCTATTACCGCGTGCAGCCTTGAAACCGTTTCAAACGGCAGCACGACATCGCAGTTTTTATTTCTGCCTCGGAGGTTTCGCGATCATAGAGGTTG
>JAZUJG010000291.1:0-1537 GCA_045642645.1 Acutalibacteraceae bacterium
TATAGTGTCCGTTCACACATCGTGTTTTGCTGAGTTCTTTTTTATGGCAAATTGCACACTCCATTTCAATATCTTCATTCAGATATTCGAGCGAAGCCTTGCATATTAAACATTCTTCTTTCATATTTCAAATTTCCTCATCAAATTCTGATTTGTCAATATCTCTTATATCTGATTTTACTGTACAAAGCCAAAAAACATCCTTATCAACCCGTAGCATTCGGTCACAGCCTTGTTTTTTTATTTCATACTATCGTACAGTTCCAGCGCCGCCGCCACGGTCTTGTCCATATCAAGATATTTATACATCCCGAGCCTGCCGCCGAAAACAACTTTACTCTCACCTTGCGCGAGCTTGCGGTATTTTTCGTAAAGCGCATTGTTGCGTTCATCGTTCACGGGGTAATACGGCTCGTTTTCGCCGTTGAATTCCTGCGGATACTCCCTTGTTACCACAGTAACCGCGGAATCGGAATTTTCAAAATGCTTATGCTCTATTATGCGTGTAAACGGCACTTCGCGTTCAGTATAATTTATGACCGCATTACCCTGAAAATCCGCGGTGTTGAGTATTTCGGTATCGAAACGCAGCGAACGGTAATCGAGGCTCCCGAGCGAATAGCCGAAAAACTCATCAATTCTGCCCGTAAAAACAACGGTTTTCGCTTTTGAATCAAGCTCCGCGCGGTTTGCGAGGTAGTCTGTATCAAGCAGAACATCGGCACCGTCAAGCATTTTTTCAATCATTGCGGTGTAGCCGCCTACCGCTATACCCTGATATTTATCGTTAAAATAATTATTGTTGTACTCAAATCTGAGCGGCAGCCTTTTGATAATAAACGGCGGCAGCTCACGGCAATCTCTGCCCCACTGCTTTTCGGTATAGCCCTTTACGAGTATTTCGTAAAGCTCCCTGCCGACAAGGTTTATTGCCTGCTCCTCGAGATTTTCGGGGGTTTCTTTATATTCGCTGCTTACGCCCTCGGCGATTCTCGCTTTCGCCTGCTCGGCGGTTTCAACACCCCAAAGCTCGTGAAAAGTGTTCATATTGAACGGCAGGCTGAAAAGTCTGCCCCTGTAATTCGCCTTAGGCGAATTTATGAACGAGTTGAATTCGGCAAAACGGTTAACATACGCCCACACACGCTCATCCGAGGTGTGAAAAATATGTGCGCCGTATTTATGAACATTGATATTTTCGACCTTTTCGGTGTAGATGTTACCGCCGATATGGCTGCGCTTATCTACCACAAGGCATTTTTTGCCGTTGTCGAGCGCCTGACGCGCAAATACGGCGCCGAAAAGACCGGCGCCGACTATTAAATAATCATACATTTGCAGTTTCCTCAATTCCGAGTAACTCTTTATATCGTTTGCAGGCGTTGCCCACGGAAACACTCCACGGCTTGTAAAGCGTTTCGGAGGCATTAAGTCCGACTTTTTTAAGATTGTCGGCATCGCTTATGATTGCCTGCACCTTATCGGCAAGTGCTGTGGGCTCTTCGAAGTCGGAGGCCAAGCGGGCTTAGGAAGACAA
>JAZUJG010000292.1:0-9658 GCA_045642645.1 Acutalibacteraceae bacterium
CGAGGGCATTATTTCAGACGGTATGATACCGAAGGTGAACTGCTGCATAGAGGCTTTGAAAAAAGGCGTAAAAAATGTTGTTATTATGGACGGCAGAGTACCGCACTCCATTCTTATGGAGCTGCTCACAAACGAGGGCGCAGGTACTATGGTGACGGAGAAAAGAGATATGAGTATTAAGGAAAAAGACAGTAATTATATAGCAGGCACATACAACCGCTTCCCCGTGGTGCTTTCGCACGGCAAGGGCTCGCTTGTGTGGGATGAAAACGGCAAGGAATATATTGATATGGGCTGCGGCATAGGCGTTACCTCATTCGGTTATGCCGATGACAAATGGCAGGCGGCGGTTTCCAATCAGGCGGCAAAGCTTCAGCATACCTCCAACCTTTATTATTCCGAGCCCTGCGCGGTGCTTGCCGAAAAGCTCTGCGAAAAAACGGGTATGAGCAAGGTGTTCTTTTCAAATTCCGGCGCAGAAGCAAACGAGTGCGCCGTAAAGGTCGCAAGAAAATATGCCGCAGAGCACAAGGGACCGGAATACAACACGATAGTTACGCTTGAAAACAGCTTCCACGGCAGAACGCTCACCACGCTTGCCGCTACCGGTCAGGAGCATTACCACGAGCTTTATCAGCCGCTTACACCCGGTTTTTTAAGCGTTAATACCGACAATATTTATGAGCTTGAAGCAGTCGGCTCGTCAAATAAGATTGCCGCCATAATGTTTGAGTGCATTCAGGGCGAGGGCGGCGTTGTTGATTTGAAAAAATCGTTTGTGAACGAGGTCGTGGAGTACGCGCAGGCGCACGATATACTCGTAATCGTTGATGAGGTGCAGACCGGCAACGGCAGAACGGGTAAGCTTTATTCATATATGAATTACGGCATTACGCCCGATATTGTTACCACCGCTAAGGGACTTGCCGGCGGCTTGCCGCTCGGTGCTACGCTGCTTTCCGACAAAGTCAAGGATGTGCTCGGCTTCGGTGACCACGGCTCCACATTCGGCGGCAACCCCGTTTGCTGCTCGGCGGCAATTTCGGTACTTGACCGCATCGATGATGCACTTCTTGCCGATGTTGCGGAAAAGAGTAAATATCTTTTCGATACATTGAGCAATGCCGACGGTATTGAGGAAATAAGCGGTATCGGGCTTATGATAGGTCTTAAAACCAAAAAGCCTGCGGCGGATGTAGTCGCAGAGTGTATGGAGAAAGGCGTGCTTTGCCTTACGGCAAAAGATAAGGTGCGCTTACTGCCCGCACTGAATATCCCGTTCGATGTGCTCAAAAAAGCGGCGGCTGTCATCAAAGAAGCCTGCAAGTGATAAACATATTACATAAGGGACTGTAAAACCGCTGTTTTACAGTCCCTTGCGTTATGTCTGTATTTTCTTTTTTGATTCAGTAAAGTTGTATGTGATAATAGAAACAAGCACTATTGCCGCGCCGACGAGCGACAGCGGCGTGAGCACTTCTTTATAAAACACCGCCACAAGTACGGGGTTGAGTATCGGCTCAATGCCCGAAATAAGCCCTGCCGCAACGGGGGAAATGCCCTTTATGCCCGAAGAAAAGCATATCTGCGCAAGCCCTTGTTGCACAAGACCGAGCGCGAGCACCGCAAGCAGTACCGCGGGCGCGGTGGCGCGAATATCGGTTTTTATAAGCGAGGGCAGACCTATCAGCGCGGTAAGTGCGTATGAAAGTACAATGGCGGTGAACGGCTCCGACTCCTCGCGGCTGTTGAATACAAAATACATCGCATAGCTCACGCCGGAAATAAGCGCGAGCGCATTGCCGAGCATATTGCCTGCACTCAATGAATCAATAAAGAAGCACACTATGCCGGCAAGCACCGCGAAGCAGGTGATAATTTCCGTTTTAGTCGGCTTTTTGTGAAAGAACACAAGCATTATAAGTATAACGAAAACGGGCATCGAAAATTGCAGAACAATGGTGTTGCCCGCCGTGGTGAGCTTGTTGCCGAGTGCAAACAGCGTGTTTGTGCAGGAAATGGAAAACGCCGAAATTATCACCGTGCGGTTGATTCTGAATTTATGCTTTCTGATAAGCAAAAACACAAGAATGAACGCGCAGGCGAGTATTGAACGCGCCGAGCTTATGGCGAGAGCATCCCATGTGATTATTTTGAAAAACAGTCCGCCGAGTGCGAAAAACACCGAGGACATAAAAACATATACGGTCGATTTATTCATTATTAAACCTCGGTTTCGTAATCGGGCATAAGCGGGCGCAGGTGCGACATATCGTTCATAAACGAAATGCGCTTGTCGCCGTCGTCGGTGTATTTGATTTTAGATACCGAGGTGTTGTTGATGCTTAAAATGAAATCACCCGTTTTCATACCCACCGCGGCAGGCAGAAAATGATTGCCGAATGAGCCGTGCGCCACCACGATTATGCGCTGACCGTATGTAAAGCGCGAGCGCAGATATTCTATGATTTTTTCGGCGCGGGCATCGTTTTCTTCATCGCTGCGGTTCGGTATTGCTTCGCTTTCGCCGAAAATGCAGCCGTTTGTAACCGCGATATCCGGGTAGTATTTTTTCAGATACTCCGCATCACACCCGCGGTAGCCGTAGGTGGAGCCGTTTTCTATAAGCTCGGGTATGACCTCGATTGCGGGCGATCCGTCAAGCTCGGCGGCAACGGCGGCTGCGGTTTTCACTGCGCGCACAAGCGGACTTGAAAGCACCGCGTCAAAACGCTTGCCCCTGAATCTTTCGCCCACAAGCGCCGCCTGCTTTTCACCGAGTGCGGAAAGGTCTATATCGCAGCGGTCGCGGTCCTCGCAGGGAGCACCGGAGGTATCGCCGTGGCGTATGTAGTATATTTCAAATCTGTCAGAATAAGTGTTCACACAAAAACTCCCTTTCACAAGAATTATATATGCGAAATAAAGTGCAGTCAAGGGGTGATTTCACTTGACTGCATTTTATAATGTGATAGAATAATCAAGAGGTGGTTTTTATGCAGAACAAAACACTTTGTATGTCAATAAGCCCGTCATACGGCATACCGCTCGATGAGCAGATACGCCTTTTAAGAAAAACCGGCTTCAACGGCTTTTTTACCGGGTGGAAGCGCGGCGCAGATATGGCGCTCTGCCGCAAGGTTGCCGATGATTGCGGTATGATAATTCAGTCCGTTCACGCGCCGTTCGGCGGCTGCGCCGATATGTGGTACGATGATGTTGACGAAGCCGAAAAGTTTATTTCGGAGCTTTGCGAATGTGTGGATGCCTGCGTTGCGGCAGGTGTTGACCTTATGATTTCGCACGCGTTTATCGGCTTTGACGACGATGTTACCGTGCCGAATGATATGGGTCTGTACAGATACGGCAGGGTAATAGACTATGCCGCGGAGCGCGGCGTGAAAATCGCGTTTGAAAATACCGAGGGCGAGGAATTCCTCGCGGCGCTTTTAAGGGAGTTCGGCTCGCGCAAAAATGTGGGTTACTGCTGGGATTCGGGCCACGAAATGTGCTATAACGGCAGCAGGGATTTACTTGCGCTTTACGGCGATAAGCTGCTCGGCACACATATAAACGATAATCTGGGGGTAAACGACCCGAACGGCGTAATCACATGGCACGACGATTTGCATTTACTGCCGCTTGACGGTATAGCCGACTGGCAGTACAATATGCAGCGCCTTAAAAAGTGCGGTTTCGGCGGCCCGCTGACATTTGAGCTGAATAAGCAGTCAAAGCCCGAAAGGCACGATAATGACAAATACGATGCTATGCCCGTAGAGCAGTATTTTGCCGAGGCGTATGCAAGAGCCTGCCGCATAGCGAAATTTTTCTGAAGCGGAGCAGTAAAAGAAAAACAAACGTGATGTTTTTATCTTCAAACGGCAACAAAAAAGGTTTTGCAGCGGCATAGTGCAACTGCAAAACCTTTGTTTTGTTTAATATGTTTTTGCCTTTAAGAAGGCGGTTCGCTTACTGCTTTGCGCCGTCGTCGAACTTTTCAAGAACCTTAACGCTTACTGCATAGCAGTCTGCAAGGCCCTGTTCGTTCATATTGTCGTAAGTGTCGCGGCGGGTGTGGTAGTAGTCCTCAAGCTTGTGGTTAAGACCGGTGATACCGGTTGAACGGAAGCCTGCCTGTGCGAATGCTGCGTTATCGGTAGCGCCGCCGAGCGGGGGAACCATACCCTTGTTGCAGAGGATGCCGAGATCCTGTGCAGCTTCCATAAACAAGTCGGAAACATCCTTGTCAGCCTTAACGGTAGCGTTAAGGTCGCGGTAGTTTACAAGCAGATATTTCGGATCGTGAATGGTATCGTAGGAATAAATGAAGGTGGGAACGTCTTGAAACTCACCCTGATGAGCCTCGCACCATGCCTTTGCACCGCGCAGACCGGCTTCTTCGGAGCCGGAAAGGATAACGCCGACCTCGGTGTTTTCAAGCTCAATGCCTTCATCCTTGAGAGCTTTGAGTATTGCAATACCCATATAGCAGCCGGAAAGGTTGTCGTTAGCGCCGTCAACGATGTGGTGCTTGTTCCACATAAAGTAAAGGCCGATCCAGAAGGGGAGGAATATGATGCCGATAAGAGCGGCAGTCTTAATATCGTGGCCTGCGAGCTTGAGGAAGGAAAGAACTATGTAGTAAACTGCACCTACTGCGCAGATGATGGCGTGGCTTTCAAAGCCTACACCGCCGAGTGCATAGTTTACGGGCCATTCCCAAGCGGCATCGGGGTGGCCGTTGAAGATTATGCGGCGCTTAACTTCGCCTTTGCAGCTCTTTATAGCGGTAACGTTCGTACCTGTCTTTTCGGGGAAAAGGAAGTCAACGGCTTTTTTATAAAAACCGAACTGAAGAAGCGCAAGAGCAAGACCGAAAACAATAAGAAGTATGGAAACAACGGGAAGCCACGAAATGCCTGCGAAAATGCTGATGAGCGTGAGCGCAAGAGCGATTATGCAGCAGGTAATGGTGATGTAGATCCAGCCGAAGAATGAGCCGGGATTCTCTTTGAAGGATTCAACGCTGACTTTTTCGCAGCCGCAATCCTTTTTGAGAACTTCTGCCATATATTCGCAGGAAATTCTTTCACCGTCGGAGCCGGGGCTTCTGGTGGGCATGTCTTTGCAAATGTGCGTGATTTCATCTATCATGTACTTTGCAGCTTCATTTTTTTTGGCAATGATTTTGCTAAGATCCATATAAATCTCTCCAATCACTAAAGTATTGTTATTATTCTAAAATCATTTCGCGAATAAGTCAATGTTTTTAGTGAAATTTGTTCAAATTTTGTTTAAAAATCGTTATAAAAAATCGGCGAAAACGGCGAAGTGGTCACTTACCGTTTCGCTGTGCGGCAAAGCGAGGATATTATATGATTTTACATCTGCCGTGCCGATAATAAAAATGTGGTCGCCGCTTGTGGAATCAAACCGCTTTTTTGCGCCCACAAACACACTTTCGGCAGCGGTGCGCGCATCGGTAAAATATGCGGTAAGTCGAGAGTAAATGTATGAAGAATCGGTAGCGGTCTTATGCTCGCGGCAGTTAAAATCACCTGCGGCAATTACGGGGCAGGCGAAGCTGCGGTAAAGCTCATCCGCAAGCGCGCAAAGCTCGTTTGACTGATTGGCGGCTGAAAGCGAATTGCCCGTATCAATGTTGCTTTTTATGAGGTTGAAGTGGCAGTTGATTACGGCGTATTGTCTGCCGCTGTGCTTATGCTCGAACACAGCCCACACCGCAAAGCGTGTGCGTGTGTCGTTCCCCACGCTGAATTGCACCGAGCCGCTTTTTATGAGCGTGACGGTGAGTGTATTATACATAATAACATTCATTTTTGAGAACAGTACCGTGCGTACGGACTGCACCGCTTTATAAATGTCGCCCGTATTCGTTTTAAGGCACGAAAACCAGCCGGGGCTTACTTCCTGCAGGCAGAGTACATCTCCCTTGAAAGTGCGTAAAATCTCTGCGGCGGCGGGTGCGCGTGTTTCGGCAGGGGAGCCGCCGAAGCCCTGCGTATCGGCAAGTAGGTTGAACGATATTACACGAAAGGCGTTTTGCGGTTTTCGGAGGATTTCGGCGGCGCTGCGTATGATCTGTACGGGTTCGGAATTTTTCGTCGCTTCGCTCACGGTACTGCCGAGTGTGATTGATTTGTCTGTAAGCGGCAAAAGCAGAATAACTGCGGCGAGTATAAAAATAAAAACGCTTCTTTTTTTCATACTGTTAGTGTGTGAAAAATCGAAGCGTTTATTATCAGCTTACAAGCTTTGAGGTTTCGCGCTGCGCCGAAACGAGGTTGCGGTAAATGCCGTCTTCCTTAACAAGCTCCTCGTGTGCGCCGCTCTGCACTATTCTGCCTTTTTCTATAACGAAAAGGCGGTCGGCATTTCTGAGTGTGGAAAGTCTGTGCGCTATGGCAATGGTGGTTCTGCCCTTTGTAAGATTTGCAAGAGCCTCCTGAATCTCGATTTCGGTTTCGGGGTCAAGCGAGCTCGTGGCTTCGTCAAGAATAAGTATGCGCGGGTTTTTGAGAATGGCTCGGGCTATACTTATGCGCTGGCG
The DNA here is from genome assembly GCA_045642645.1 of Acutalibacteraceae bacterium. GTDB lineage: Bacteria > Bacillota > Clostridia > Oscillospirales > Acutalibacteraceae > DTU089. The sequence continues at coordinate 6,575 of JAZUJG010000292.1, forward strand.
TTCGCCGCCCGAAAGCGAGTGACCGTTTTCGCCTATGACCGTATTGTAGCCGTCGGGCAGTTTTGTAATGAATGAGTGCGCATTGGCGGCTTTGGCGGCGGCTATGATTTCCTCGGGCGGCGCATTGGGGCGGGCGTAGGCGATATTTTCATACACCGAGCCGGAGAACAGATATGTTTCCTGGAACACCACGCCTATATTATCTCTGAGTGTCTGCTGCGAAACATTGCGTATATCGGTATCGCCGACGGTTATCGCGCCGAGCGACGGGTCATAAAGCCGCATACACAGATTTATTACCGTGGATTTGCCTGCGCCGGAATGCCCCACAAGACCTATCATTTCGCCGGGTTCTATTCTGAATGACATATTTTTAAGCACCGGCTCATAAGATTTGTAGCCGAATTCAACATTCCTGAACTCTATTGCACCCGACGGATCGAAATTATCGGCGGCTTGCTTGTCGTCCATACCGTCCTCCTCGTCAAGCACCTCATAAAGCTTGACAAGTGCGGTGGAGGCATCGGCAACGCGGCGCGGGAAGGTGGACATCCACCTCAGCGGCGCATACAGATAACCGAGGTACAGATTAAACCGCGTAAGCTCGCCAATGGTGAGCTTGCCCTTCAAAACCATTGTGCCGCCGACGAATATAACCAAAAATTCACCGATAGTCATAAAGTTGCCTACAAGCGGGAAGGTGACAGCCCAGTATTTTTCATTCCTTGCGGAGATATTCGCGAGATTTTTTGAAACCTTTGAGAATTTTTCGATTTCGCGTTCCTCGTTGCCGAAGGATTTTACAACTCTTATGCCTTTGATTATATCGTGCAGTATCGAGGTCGCCTTTGAATCGGTGCGCCACTGCTTTTCATACATCATGTGCGTGGTGTGCCAGAAGCGCGAAATCATAAATACACCTATGGGAATGGGCACAAGCACCAGAACGGTGAGCAGCGGGTCTGTGAGGAAAAGGATTGTGAGCACCACAATGAACATAATTATCTGCTCAATAAGGTATTTTCCCTGCTCGTTGAAAAAGTCCTTGACGCGCTCGGTGTCCTTGGTGACGCGGTGAATGAGGTTGCCTGCGGATTTACTGTGCATGGCGGTAAGGCTCATACTCTGCGTTTTGGCATACACAAGTTTTCTGAGGTCGCTTGAAAATGACGAGCCGACCTTATTTGAGATGCGCGAGCTGAAAATATTGAGCACGCGCGAAAAGGCGTACACACCCGACATTATGAGCGCTATGGCGATTATGCCCGTTATGCGCGACTCGAAAAACGGCGTTGCATCGGCGGTGGGGACAAGGTAATCGTCTATAAGCACGCTGTTAAAAAGCGGCATTGCCGATGAAAGTATATTTGCAAGTGTGAGCAGAATCCCTGCGCCTATTACGGATTTAAGGTATGGCTTGAAATACCCGAACGCCCTTGAAAACACATAGGATTTTTTAACGCAGAAAAGGCACACATTCATTCCGCGTGCGAAGTGGCGGTGGCACTTGGGGCATACGGGCAGGCTCTTTTCGCTTATTTCGAGCAGCTCGCCCGAATAAATGTAATGGTTAAGCACCTTTACAAATTCGCCGATCTGCGCAATGCAGGTCATTGAGTAGCGGCAAAGGCGCACATTTTCGCTGCCGTCGTCGGCGGAGCCGTGCATTTTCAGTTCAAGGCAGCCGCAGCCTATATCGGTAAACTGCCGGGCTTCCTCAATATCGCTTACGGCGTAGGAGCGCACCTCATCACCGAGGCGGCAGGTGACTGCTTCCCCGGTAAGTGTGAGCTCGCCCTCGCAGGCTTTACCGTCGGGCGATATATCAAAAATCACTTTAATCTCTTTCATATCAATACAGGTAAGGCTCTAAAAGCTTTTTGCTTTTTTGCTCTATTGCTTCAAAATCGGGTATTACATAGCGGTTGCCGTCAACATCGAAAATAAGCAGGTTGTTTTCGTTGGCAAAGCGCATATTCCTTGTAATGTCGCGTACCGTAAAATTCTTGTCTTTGCCGTCAATGACGGTTTCAAAGTAGAAGTTGCCCATACGTTCCTTAACGGATTTTACCGCCGTAACGGTAGGGCAGTAGTAGCGCGCTTCAAGGTGCTTTACGGCGCAGGTGCGCGAGCTTTCGTCAAGCTCCTTCAAATCGCGGATTATGCCTATTTCTTTGTCTTCAAGGTCGCACACGCATATATATTCGTCAAGCAGTGAAAACGGGTAGCTCCTTACAAGTTTAACTCTGCCTTTGCTTTCGCCGTTGAGCGTGAAAATTATAAAGCCGTTTTCGTTGATTGCGAGGCGGCACTGTGCCGCCGGTAGAAATTCTACTGTGAGTTTTTCGGTCGTCATGGTTGTGCGCCTCCTTATTTGTCATCCTTGGGGATATCGACATCCTCTATAAACGAGAGTGCTTCTTCCTGTAACTTGAACAGCTTATAGTACTCGCCCTGCTTTTCCATAAGCTCGGTGTATGTGCCAAATTCAACACATTCGCCGTTGTTTATTACGGCGAGCTTGTCGGCATCGCGCAGTGTCGAAAGCCTGTGCGCTATGGCTATGGTTGTTCTGCCGGCTTTAAGGGCGGTCAGCGAGTTCTGAATGTTGCGCTCGGTTTCGGTATCCATAGCGGCGGTGGCTTCGTCAAGAATAAGTATTTTCGGGTTCTGTATAATGGTACGCGCTATTGAAACGCGCTGGCGTTCGCCGCCCGAAAGGTTCCTGCCGCCGGAGCCTACCCAGGTTTCGTAGCCGTCGGGGAGCTTTGTAATAAATTCGTGAGCAGAAGCCGCTTTGGCGGCAGCTATGACTTCGTCGCGCGTGGCATCGGGGCGGGCATAGCGGATATTGTCGGCAATGGTGCCCATAAAGAGAAAAATATCCTGCGAAACAATGCCTATATTCTGCCTCAACTGCTTTGACGAAATGTTCTTAACATCAATGCCGTCGATTTTTACGCAGCCTTCTTTCGGGTCATATAGGCGGGCAATAAGATTTGAAATCGTAGTTTTGCCTGCGCCTGTTTTACCCACCATACCAAGCATTTCGCCTGCTTCGACCTTGAGCGAAAGATTTTTAAT
>JAZUJG010000293.1:0-4761 GCA_045642645.1 Acutalibacteraceae bacterium
CAGGGCGGAAATGTATTTACCCGGAGGCTGCGAAATCGGCTTGAGACCGATCGATTTGCATCTTTATGCCATGAGAAAACTCGGCGCAACTATTTCGGAAACGGGCGGCAGGCTCCTTTGCGAAGCGCCCGAGGGGCTCAGGGGAGCAAAAATAACATTTACTTTTCCGAGTGTGGGCGCGACCGAAAATGCAATACTTGCGGCTGTTACCGCAAGCGGCACAACCACAGTTATAAATGCGGCGCGTGAGCCGGAAATAATCGATTTGTGCAGTTATCTCAATTCCTGCGGCGCACAAATAAGCGGTGCGGGCGAAAGCGTAATAACGGTAAACGGTGTCAAAAAACTCAATGCGTGCGAACACCGTGTAATATGCGACCGTATAGCCGCGGCGACCTACCTTGTTGCAGGTGCCGTGACAGGCGCAGATATCTGCCTCGGCGGCACAGAGCCGGCACATCTCGGCGTTATGATTCCTCTTCTGGAGGAGGCGGGCTGCACGGTCAATACGCGGTGCGGCGAAATTCACCTGAAAGCACCGGCAAGGCCGATGCGCATAGAGAAAATAATCACACAACCGTATCCGGGTTTCCCTACCGATGCGCAGGCGTTGTTTACCGCGCTTGCCTCGGTTGCCGACGGTACGGGCGTTATAGTCGAAAATATCTTTGAATGTCGCTTCAAGCATGTGCCCGAGCTTATGCGTATGGGCGCCAAAATTCGTGTTGAGGGCAGGGTAGCAGTGATTGAGGGAGTCGGCAGGTTGAGCGGTGCGGAAGTCACTTCGCCCGATTTGCGCGGCGGTGCGGCACTTGTTATAGCGGCGCTTGCTGCCTACGGAACTGCCGCCGTGAGTGATATCTATCACATAGACCGCGGCTATGAAAATTTTGAAGAAAATTTATGTCTTTTGAATGCAGATGTTGTAAGAAAGGTATAATAAGATGGAAAAAAGAAAAACAACCGTAAAAAAATCAAACGGCGGCAAAACCGTGATCAAAGCTCCGCGCCGTAAACAGCAGGAGCAGCTTTCGCGCGATGAACGCAGGTCGCTCGATAAGCAAAAACGCGATAAACAGCGCAAGATAAAGCAAGTAATAATGTCATTCATTTTGCTTGTGCTTGTAGTATGTCTCGGTGTCGTGCTTTCGTTGACGGTGTTCTTTAAAATCAGCAAAATCGAAGTGACGGGCGATAAGGTTTATTCCGAATCTCTTGTTGCATCAAAATGCGGTGTTGAGTTGGGCGATAACCTTTTCAGAGTTAATGCCGACAAGGTAAACAAATCGCTTGTAAGCACACTTCCGTATGTTGACAGTGTCGCGGTGAAGCGCAAAATGCCCGGTACACTCATAATAGATATAACCGCCGCAAAAGAGACTGCGGCAATAAGCGCCAAAAAAGGCTTTATACTTTTGGGCAGCAATGGCAGAGTGCTCGACAGCGATGCCAATATGCTCAAGGAGAGTGTTCCGCTTATAGAGGGTATTACGGTGGGTAAATGCACCGAGGGCGCAACGGTGAAACTTAACGATGAAAAAAAGCAGGAAGCACTTTTAAGTCTGCTTGAAGCGGTGGATGAATCGGGCATAAAACTGCTTACCGATATTAAAATAACCGATATTTCAAATATCAAGCTCATTTATGACGGCAGAATTACCATAAAGGTGGGCGATACGAGCGATATCGTCAATAAACTCAAGCGAGCTGCCGCCGCAATAGAAAAGGAAGATGAAATGAGCCTTACAACAGTCGGCGTGCTTAATGTTAAAACTGCTCCCAATTCGTATTTTTCACCCGGTGAGGATGAGGATGAAACCGAGCCTCCGACAACCGAACAGGTGGAAGGAACAGACTCTGCGGAGCAAACAACCGAAGAAAATACAACCGAAAACAACTGAAATAACAATAAAATTATTAAATTTATAAAAAAAGTCAAAAAATTGCTTGCTATTGCATAAAATCTATGTTACCATTTATAAGATGCAAAATAGCAGTATTGTGCAGGCGTAATGTGCGCCCTAAAATATAGGAGGATTGAAAATGGCTATCGAATTATCAAACGATTTTGAAGAAGTCACCCAAATCAAAGTTATAGGCGTAGGCGGAGGCGGCGGCAACGCCATCAACCGCATGGTAAATTCAGGTATTCAGGGCGTTGAGTTCATCGCCATTAATACAGATAAACAGGCTCTTATTCCCTCAAAGGCAACACATAAGATTCAAATCGGTGAAAAGGTCACCGGCGGCAGAGGCGCAGGCGCCCGCCCCGAAATGGGCCTTAAAGCTGCTGAGGAAAGCAGAGAAGCTATCATCGATGCCCTCAACGGTGCCAATATGGTATTCGTTACCGCAGGTATGGGCGGCGGCACAGGCACAGGCGCAGCTCCCGCTATTGCACAGATCGCTAAGGAAAAAGGCGTTCTTACCGTAGGTATCGTAACCAAACCCTTCGCTTTTGAAGGCAAAAAGAGAATGCAGCAGGCTGAAGCCGGCATCGCCGAGCTCGCCCAGCATGTTGACAGCCTTATCGTTATTCCCAACGAAAGACTCAAACTCGTCTCCGACCAGAAAATCACCCTCACCAATGCTTTTGAGGTTGCCGATGACAGTCTTCGTCAGGGCGTTAAGAGCATAACCGAACTTATCAAGGTTCCCGGTCTTATTAACCTCGACTTTGCCGATGTTACCGCAGTTATGAAGGATGCCGGCCACGCACATATGGGCGTTGGCAGAGCAAGCGGCAAGGAAAAGGCAGAGGCCGCCGCAAATGCAGCAGTTTCCAGCCCGCTTCTTGAAACCACCATTCAGGGCGCAAAGGGCGTTATCATCAATATCACATCTTCACCCGACATCACTCTTGAAGATGTTGACACAGCCGCTGGCATCATCGCCGAGGCTGCCGATGAAGATGCAAACATCATCTTCGGTGTCGCTTTCGATGAAAAACTTGACGATGAAATGGTTGTCACCGTTATTGCTACCGGCTTCGGTACCGACATCAACGGTCTTGCAAATAAGTCAGTTGCTTCTTCCTCTGTGGATACTTCTTCCGCATCCGATGATGACGACCTCGGCAGCATTCTTGACCTTTTCAAGAATAAATAATTATAAATTATTGTGATTGCAAGGGAGAGCGAGCCTATCGTTCTCCCTTTCTTTTATACTTTTTTCAAAAAAACACTTGCAAAACTCCACATCATACTATATAATATCAAAGCATTCGTAAGAATATTCGCTGGTGTGGCTCAATGGCAGAGCAGCTCATTCGTAATGAGCAGGTTGATGGTTCGATTCCGTTCACCAGCTCCATAAATAAAAAGTTCACCCGTAGGGTGGGCTTTTTATTTATATAACTTGAAAGGGAATCGAACCATCAACAACTCCGCGAAGCGGAACACAATTGCAGCGCCGAAGGCGGCCGCGCGCAGCGCGGTTCGATTCCGTTCACCAGCTCCATAAATAAAAAGTTCACCCGTAGGGTGGGCTTTTTATTTATATAACTTGAAATGGAATCGAACCATCAACAACTCCGCGAAGCGTAAATGCTATTTTCTGCATTGTAACAATACACAACTTCTCTGTTATTTTGGTTCTCGATATGTCAATTGTTACAAAAAAATGAACAAATGTTAAAAATGTTAAAATTTGTCTTGCCAATTCGGAAAAAATGTAGTACATTAGTTTAGTATTTAATATACGACAATTGGAGGTCAATGTATGAAAAAAGTTCTGTCAGTTGTTCTTGCAGTGCTTATGATGTTCTCTATGATGTCAGCAGCATTCGCAGCGGACGAGCAAAAACCCGTAGCAAATGTAAACCTTATAAAAGGTACCGCATTTGCCGACACCAAAGGCTTCGAGGATTTCCCCTTTGAGGGCAAAGACCTTGATTACCTCGTAGGTGCAGTTTTCTCGGTCGACCAGCTTGGTGGTCAGTCTTTCGAGGATTTCCTCGTTGATTTCAAGCTTTCCGTCGGCGCGGATATGGAAGCTGAATTCTACGGCAAATACGGCACAGGTACCGAGTACAACAAATGGATGCAGCCCGGCGAGTATGACGGCGAAGCCAACGGCTTCATCGAAATTCCCGAAGGTGTCCATCATCTCTTTGAAGAATACGGTGTTAAGAATCTTCTCACCATAGAAAAGGTTCTCAATATCGAAACCTTCTATTGCGCTCTTTATGTTAAACCCGACAGCGTTGACGGTCCCGTTGATGTTTCTCTCGGTCTTGATATGTATGAAAAGCCCGAAAAAGGTCAGGACCCCGTTTATGAAGAGGTCAAGGTTTCCGACGAATCCGTTAAGGAAATCAAAGTTGCCATGGAAAGACCTACCGCTATCATTAAAATGGTAGAGGGCAGAGATTTCGCAACAACCGAAGGTTTTGAGGATTTTGCCGCAAAATGCGGTATTGACAACATAGATATGAACTATGTTATCGGCGCATATATCGATGTTAAAGATATGGGTACCGGCTACGATGATTATTTCGTAGATTTCATCCTCAATTTCAGCAACAGTGCCAAGGGTACTTTCTTCGGTAAATATACCGGCGAATTCTCTAAAGGCAAAGTTGTCTATGATTGGGACTATGCTCAGGTTCCCGCCGATATTACCGCAGGCGCAACGAGCATACTTTCCGCACTTAATTATGCCGGCAGCAAAATGACCGTTAATGAAGCCTGCACCTGCATAAAAGGCGGCTTCTATTGCGCACTGTATGTAGATCCTTCAACGGTTTCCGCACCCATCACC
>JAZUJG010000294.1:0-7163 GCA_045642645.1 Acutalibacteraceae bacterium
CGTTTATGAGGGCGAGCGCTTCGGCGGCGTGCGCGATACAGAATATGAGAATAAATATCTTTCCCCCGCATACCGAAGCGTGTGCTACAAAATCCCCGCAGAATTTATAGAAAACGGCTGTATTAAACTCGAAATGACAGAGCCGCTTGACGGTGTTGTGATGTATGAATATATACTGACGGTCAAATAATTTATGGACAAATCATTTTCACTGTGGTAATATCAACTTAACATTATCAACTACGGAGGTAATTATGAAAAAGCTTTTATCGTTATTTCTCGTATGTATTCTCGCTTTAACCTTACTTGTCCCGGCGGCAGTTGCTTTTGACGGCAAATGCGACTGCGGCTTTTCGCCGATTATTTATGTGGGACCGCTCGGCTGCACATCCATTGTGCGCGATGCAGGCACAGCCTCCGAGCAGCAGCTCTGGAAAATCGACAGCGGCTTTCTTATTGCAAATATCGGCAAGCAGCTCCCCTCTTTGAGCTATGCGCTGCTCACCGATAATACGCAGCTGCTCGGCGATGCGCTTGTTGCCTTCGTAAATGACACATTCGGCGACCTTGCGCTCGACAATGACGGTGTATCGAAAGAAAATGTTACCACGCCCGACCTCAATGTACCCGAGGGAAGCCGCCACGGTATAGACAGCGACTATTATTTTGACTACGATTTCCGCCTTGACCCGTTCACACACGCCGAAAGACTGCACGACTTTATAGAGCAGGTAAAGGCGCTTACCGGTCACGATACGGTTAAACTCAAATGCTCAAGCATGGGCGGCGTGGTGCTTGCGGCATACCTTGAGCTTTACGGTCACGAGGGCATTGATGTCATAATCTGCCGCTGCTGCCCGCTTTGGGGTACGGCTGTTGCAGGCGAGCTTTTCACGGGCAAGCTCGAGCTCAATGCCGATTCGCTGCGCCGCTACGGCGAGGATGCCATTCCCTTTATGGAAACCGGCTTTGCCGACGATTTAATTGAAGGCACTCTGTACTCACTGCTCGAAACACTCAAATTCGTGGGCTTGCTTGATTCGATAATCGCGCTCGGTGATGACCTTATTGCCGATATTGGCGACAGACTCTTTGATGAAGCGCTCATCCCGATATTCGGTACATTCCTCGGTATATGGGCATTTGTGCCTGCCGAATACTACGAAGATGCGCTTGAATTTATGAAGGTTCCCACCGACGGCGACCTTTACAGACAGATTTGCGCTTACCGTGTGGCGCAGGCAAATGTTGCCGCAAATCTCACCGCCGCCCGTAACGACGGCGTAAAGGTGTGCATTACCTGCGGCTACAATGTGCAGCGCACTCCCCTTGTTTCGCTCTGGAAATCAACCTCCGACGGAACGGTTGATACCAAATACGCTTCGCTCGGCGCGACCTGCGGCGATACGAAAGAGATGCTGCCCGCAGATTACATTAACTCGCTTGAAGATACATCGTACCTTTCACCCGACAGAATGATAGATGCCTCGACCTGCGAATTAAGGGACTGCACCTGGTTCTTCCGCGACTGGCTGCACTGCAACGGCAACCCCGCGATTGATGAATTTTACAATCTGGTAATGACCACCGACGGCGAAGTGAGCATTACTGCATTTGAGGAGTACCCGCAGTTTATGAAGATTGACGACAACGCCAACACACTCACCCCCGTAACAGATGACGAGAGCAATATAAATAATCTTAAAACAGCCCCTTCATATTTCAACTTTATGAAATTCCTGATTGAACTGTTTGAAAAGTTCTGGAAGCTGTTGATGGCATAAACCAAATACCAAAAAAGCGATGCGAAACCGAGGTTTCACATCGCTCTTTTAATATGAAAAAATATCAGAACTCTTTATTGGCAGCAATAAAGGTATATCTTTCCTGAATGCTCGGACCGCCGTGGGCTCTGCCTATGCCGCCGTGATCGGAGGTGACTACTATGAGCCAGTCCTCGCTCTCAAAGGTTTCGCGCGCTTCGATTGCGTTTATGATTTCCTCGCCTGCGGAATCTGCCGTTTTGAACGCGGATTTATAGCGCAGGTTATTGCCGTAGAAACCCGTCTGGTGACCGGCGTGGTCGCAGTATTCAAGTATGCCGAATATAAAATCGGAGCAGTCGGCGGATTTAACATCTGCGAGCATATTGGCTCTTGTGCCCTTATCGTTTTTGGCGCACTCGAAAGTTACATCAAGCTTTTTGTCGGAAATATATTCTTTTTCGGCGCGGTAGGTTGAATTATCGTTTACGAAATGACCTTTCCACGAAACATAGAATGCGGAGCTGTTGATGGTTTTATCCTCAACAAGAGTGGTGAGCAAGGTAAGGTGGTCATTCGATTTAACGATACTGTTGGCGGTTATGCCGTGAACATCGGCAAGGCAGCCCGTAAGCATACTGCACCAACCGGGCGCGGTGCTTGTATCCTGCGTATTCTTCTGCGGGCAGGGCACGCCGCCGCAGTATGAAATAACCATTTTACCGCCGCCGTTAAGCAGTTTATTTATTGCACCGTCGGATTTGGAATCGATATTTACAAGCACATCGTCGCGGCAGCCGTAGTAGCCTATTACTATCGCCTTTTTCACAGTCTTGCCATCGGGCAGTTCGGAATTGAAGTGGTCGGAAATTATATTGTAGATTTCGGTCTGTGGTACGGCATTTTCAATGGTGTTTTCAAAATGCGTATTCGCATAGACTTTTTCTATGTAATTTTTCTGCGTTTCGCCGGGCGGATTCCACAAGAAATATATTGCCGCGCCTATGGCAATAAGGAAAAAGAACGGTATCGAAAGCTTCAATGAAAAGTGATAGCTTTTTGTAACGGGACCGACATTTACGGTTTTGTTTTTCTTCATAAACGCATCTCCTTATCTCAATCAATATATTCCACTGTTTCGGCTTTGGGACGGTAAGTGGTGTGCATAACCGAGGGCTTTGCCGCTTCGCTTGCATAACCTACGGGTAAAAGGTTGCATACTCTTATATTTTCGGGCAAGCCGAGCACCTCTTTGACTTCCTTTTCCACAAACCAGCCGACCCAGCAGGTGCCTAAACCAAGCTCTGCCGCCTCAAAAACAAGGTGAGAGCAAACTATGGCGGCATCTGTCTGACCGAAATTGTGCCCCTCGTAAATACGGCTTTCGCTTGCGCGTGTTTCATCGTAGCAAACCACGAATATAACGGGCGCGCCGAATGTGCAGGGCGTAACCTCGGCAAGCTTTTTGCGCATTTCTTCATTCCTTACCACATAAATCTTCTGCGGCTGAAAGTTGCGCGCAGTCGGCGCAAAGCTCGCCGCTTCAAGCATCTTTTCGATTTTTTCGGCTTCAACAGGTTTATCGCTGAAAGCTCTGCACGAAAAGCGCGATTTTGCAAGTTCAAAAAAAGAGTCCATAATAATTCCTCCGTTTACATTATATTAGCACAAACCGCTTATAATTTTCAACAGTTTATAAAAATTCAGATTTTAATGCATAATATGCACGAAATTGTATATTTTCGCAAAACCGTACAAAAGAGCATATTTAAAATCCACCATATTATACATATTATTCATTGACTTTCACACTGCAATGGTGTATATTTATACACAATACTGAAGAAGTATATCTTTTTTATTCTCTCGGAGGTGCGGCAATGAATACCACTATGATCATCACATTATGCCTTATTGTCTGTTTCTTTTCACTTATGATAGGCATCGGCATCAAGTCACGCAAGCACGCAACGGATGTCAACGGCTTTGTGCTCGGCTCACGCTCGGTAGGTCCGTGGCTTAGTGCATTTGCATTCGGCACATCATATTTCAGCGCGGTTATATTTGTAGGCTACGCGGGGCAGTTCGGGTGGAACTTCGGTCTCGCTTCCACTTGGATAGGCCTGGGCAATGCCTTTATAGGCTCGCTGCTTGCGTGGAGCGTACTCGGCAGGCGCACGAGAATAATGACACAGCACATTTCAAGTAAGACCATGCCCGACTTTTTCGGTGCTCGCTTTAAATCCAACGGGCTCAAAATCGCGGCATCGGTTATTACATTTGTATTCCTTATTCCCTACACCGCTTCGCTCTACAACGGTCTTTCGAGGCTGTTTTCCATGGCATTCAACGGTGTTGACTACTCGGTATGCGTTATAGTCATGGCGGTGCTTACGGGTATTTATGTGCTCATAGGCGGTTATATGGCTGCGGCTATAAACGATTTCATTCAGGGACTTATAATGCTTATAGGCATTGTAGCGGTAATTCTTGCAGTCCTTAACGACAACGGCGGTCTTACCGCCGCTACCGCCGCACTTGCCACAGGCGAAAACGGCGGCTGGGAATATGCCTCGTTCTTCGGCCCGAACCCCGTATTCTTACTGTTCGTGGTGCTGCTTACATCTTTGGGCACATGGGGTCTGCCGCAGATGGTCGGCAAATTCTATGCCATTAAAAATGAAGATTCCATAAAAAAAGGCACGGTAATTTCCACATTATTTGCAATCATCGTTGCGGGCGGCTGCTACTTTTTGGGCGGCTTCGGCAGGCTCTACAATGTGGATGTTGCCGCCGAGGGCTTTGACGCGGTAATACCCGAAATGCTCTCCACCCTTTCGCCCGTTATAATAGGACTTGTAATAGTGCTTGTGCTTTCGGCTTCCATGAGCACGCTTTCATCGCTTGTGCTTACAAGCGGCTCGACTATTACGCTTGATTTTATAGCATCATTCAGCAAAAAAGAGCTCAAAGAAAAAAGCAAAATGCTTATTATGAGAATATTCATAGTTATTTTCATAGCGATTTCGGCGGTTATAGCCATAAAGCAGGCAACAAACAAGAGCCTGTTTATAGCACAGATGATGGGCGTTTCGTGGGGTGCGCTCGCAGGCGCGTTCCTTGCACCGTTCCTGTACGGTCTGTATTGGAAAAAGACTACGAAAGCCGCGGTTGTTACATCGTTCATATTCGGTGTGGGGCTTGAAACCGTGCAGCTTTTCGTTTCGCTCGGTGCGATTTCATTTGCAGGCTCAAGCGTGCTTTCATTCGTATTTACGAACTCGCTGTATTCGGGCGTATTCGCAATGGTCGGCGGACTTGTTATAGTACCCGTGGTAAGCCTTATTACACAGAAAACGAAGCCCGCGGGTGTGGATGAAATATTCGTTTGCTATGACGGTAAGACTACTGTTGAAATCACAGACAGCCTCGGTAAATAAATTTATAAAACCAATGTAATATTTTCGTTTACCCGAGGGTATTATGGGTGAAAAGCAAAAACGGAGGAAAAATTCATGAAATACTCTGACTTTAACTCACACTACATGAGCATGGACAAAAACGGCACACGCGAGCAGCTTATGGAGCGTATGGCGACGCATCACAGACGAGTTGACTTCAATTTAACAAGTGAAGATGTCAACAAAAGACTTAACAACAACGAAGCCCCATTAAATATAAATGAGATTCCCGAGAAGCAGGCTGCACAGCGCAAGGCTCTGACTATGGAGCTGCGCCAAAAAATGTTCAACAGGTATCTCGACCGTCATTTTTCCAAAATGCCCGAAGACCGCAAGCAATACCGCTATGTTCACGAGTTTATGCTTAAAACCGGCGACCCGAATGAGGTTGGCGAATACAACAATGACTACTACAATAAGCTCGCCGCAAACGATGAAAAACGCGACAGGAAGTTTGTAATCAGTGAGCATTACAAGCTGCTCAAAGGTCTTGAAGATGCCAAACCCGAAGAAATGCTCGGCAAAGAGCTTACCGACCGTGAGCTTGTGGATAATTTCGAGAAGATATACCGTGCAAACGCTATCACGATGCAGTTCGAGAATATGCGTAAGCATTTCCCCGAATTAAGTACTCTGCCCGAGGGTGCCGATGAGGAAATGACTCAGCAGTTTAACGAAATCCAGCGAATAATGGATAAGTATTACATTCTGGGACACGGTTTCGAGGGAATTAATGACAAATTGGGCTGCATAGAAGATGATGCTTATTCTATAATAGATTTGAATGCCCCCGTTTCCCACAAAATCGCTTCGGATGTATTTAACGGTGAATATAGCACCGGAAGCGATGAATGCAACACATACTTCAATGATTTAGCCGGTGCAGACCATGAATTTTTTGTGGGTGAATTTTCTGCATGTGAAAAAATCTTTAAGGACTCCGGAGTTAAAACGGAAGACCTTGTATATAACCTTTATGACAGAGACGGCAACATAATCGAAAGCAACAAGAAATTCGATATTGGAAAAGCCAGAGAAGATATATCACAACACCCCAGATACAGCGTAACGGTGTTCGACAAAAACGACCCCGAAAACAGTCTTACGGTTTACGGCGATGCGAAACCGCGACTTATGAATTCGCTCACTGCCGACGAAGCAAGTCTTAAAAAGACGGCGGATGACCTGAAGCCCGGCTTCTTTAAATCCTTTATTCACAACTACATCAGCAAAAGCTTCTTCAAAGACGATTTTGATAAATACGAAAAGGCAAAATCCGCGTATGATGCAAAGACAATGAAGGCAAGAGTGGATGCAAAAAAGAATCCGCCCGCAGAGCAGAAAGCGGAACAGAAAGAGGAACAGAAAAAGGACAGCTCACTTGAGGCAAAAGCCGCCAAGGAGCGCATAAAAGAAGCGCAGATTACTAAAATCAATCAAAATCTGCAGCAAATGCCGCACAGAACTCAGCAGGATCTCGATTTCCACAACAAGATAACCTCCATTGCCCACACTGACGGTCTCGACAAAACACGCGAGCTGCTTGCGAAATGCAAACCGCAGGAATATGACACATTATACGGTATGTTTAAAGAGGGCAAGAACCTTGATGTTGAACTGCCGAAGCTTGCAGGCGAAAAGCCCGTAGTTGAAGTACCCGCAGAAACGACCGAACAACCCGTTGCCAAGGTTGCAGACAAGGGCGATAAGGTTGTGGAGAGCAACAGCCAGCCGCAGTTTCATTAAATTAAATAAAAAGATGCAGATGTGTCGCTTTTTGACCGACGGCGTACAAAGGTACTCCGATGGAGAAAACGGCGCATCTGCGCTTATGAAACCGCTGAAAATAAATTGCCGAAAAAAAGATGCAGATGTGTCGTTCTTCGACCGACGGCGTACAAAGGTACTCCGATGGAGAAAACGGCGCATCTGCGCTTAT
>JAZUJG010000295.1:0-2926 GCA_045642645.1 Acutalibacteraceae bacterium
GCTCACAGAACGACATGGCTACGATCCGACTTGCTATCGAGGTAGAGTAATAGGATATAAGTTGCTTATGATACATTCTTCTTATTTCTCGGTCCGAGCCCGGATATCATTCAGCCATTCGCCTTTATATTTGAAATACCTCGGATCAGTGACTGATTGTTTCGTATTAAGCAAGTCATCGGCTACTCCAGCAGTGCCTTGATGCCGATGTTGCCTATGGGATAATCCTTGCCGAAGAGCTCCGCCGTCGCCGTGTCCGCAAGGTCGTGCCACTTGCCGCCGTGCTTAACGAAGCTCTCGCCGGGGCGCACGGCTATGCGAAATTCCGATAAGTATTTAAGACTTGGTGAAACCTCAAAATCGGGGAAGTGCTCGCTCTCAACGGGTGCGCAGCCACTCCGCTCACCGCCGTCAGAGTCGGCATAATACGTGACGACAATGCTGAATGTGTCACCCTCGCTCAGCGCCGCGGGCTTTTCAAGCTCGATCACGTGATAGCCCTTGCGCGCGCTTCGGACTTTCTGCGTGAAAATCGTGCGGCCGCCATCGGGGTCGCCGTCCGGGTTTACGAATATCTGTATCTCAATGCGCTGGTCGTCGGCAAGGGTCGTCACGCCGACCGCCTTAAGCGCCTTGTCGGACGGAGCGGTAAAAACGTTTGCCGCCGTGGTGCTATGCTCGTCGGCTTTCAGAGCGTCCAGCGGGCAGAAGTCGTAGTGCAGAATATCGCCGTAATCGCCGCGCTCGCACATCTCAGCTGTCCAATAGCCCTGAATGAAATCGTCGTAGGATATGAACATCAGGCCGCTTTCATCGCTCAGCATATCGGTGCTGTCGAGAGCTATCCACGCGCCGTCGTGCTCGGGCTTGTATTTGCCGAAACTGTCACGGGAATAATCATCATCCCAGCCGATAAGCACTACGCAGTGGTTGGTCTCGACGGAATCGGGGTCGGCGGCGGAAAAGTACGAAGTGGGCACGCCCGTGTCGCGGTGCTTCCGTATCCCGTCCGGGGCGATGAATATACCGGCGTTCAGACCGCCGTATTTGCGGATGGCGCGTTTCATTTCGTCCGCGCCGGCCTCATCGAAGGAATTCCAGCCGGTAAGGAGCCAGTCATCCGAGCGGCGGTCGATCTCGCCCGCGCTGACGGCCTCCAGAAACTTATCAAGAGAAGAGCGCAGATGCACCGGATCGGTGAAGATCGGCGAGACTGACTCGTTGACAAGTGCCTCGCCGTTTGCAAACATAGAAAAAGCGAGACGCGGGTCGCCGCCGAAGCTGCACGACATATAGAAATTGGTCCGGGGCTTTCCTTGCTTGATGCACAGGCCGTCGCCCGTGCCGCCGTTTTCAAATTCCTCCGCCAAAGGATACATATAATACGCCACCGCGCCCTCGGAGAGGTCAAGCTCGTCAGGTTCGGCAAGTCCCGCCGTCAATATCGCCGACTCGATGGTTGACAGAGTACCGAACGCCCAGCACAGCCCCGTACCGCCCTGTCTTTTGGCGGGTGTCATACGCCCCTCGTCAAAGAGATTGAAGGAGGCGGGCAGCGGCTCATTATCAAATTCGGGTTCGGACGAAAAACCATCCTCTGCGGAGCAGGCAGTCAGCACGGGTGCGAGCATAAGCACCGCAAGCAGTTCGGCTGCAAGCTTCTTTGCAATATTCATTACGGCAGAACCTTTCTTGGACGATCGTGCGGAAAAACCCGGTTCATAATCATTTGCGGTAATTTATTACATCACCATTACACGGTTTTGTCAATACGCAAGTTTGTACAAAAAAGCACAGGGAGAGGCCGCTTCGTTTCGCAGTCTCTCCCCGCTGCTTTTGTATCAGGCGCTTTTTCTTTTTCCGGAAGACTTTGCGGCGGTAAGCCATACGGCTCCCACAACGACCATCAGCAGCGCCCACAGCGCAAGGTCGGAGATCCCCCAGAACAGCTTGGTGTTATCGCGAAAAAACTCAAGGAGAAAGCGCGTTGCACCGAAGCTTACGAGGAAAAACGGATAGACGGTACCGTCTGCGCGGAAGTCTTTCTTTTTCGCAAAGCGGATGCAGGCTATGCAGACCGCCAGTGCGACGAGGCTTTCAAGAAACTGGTTCGGGAAGAGGTATTCGTGCAGAACGGGATTCCATATTCCGTATTTCCAGGGATATCCGTGGCAGCAGCCGGCAAAGTTGCAGGACAGATGTCCCGTGACCTGCGTGAGTGCGCAGGCAGGCGCTATGAAGTCCAAAACGACCTTTTTATCGATCTTGAACAGCTTTGCGGGAATGAGAGCAAAGACAGCAAAGAAACAGTAGCCCTTGACGATGTTATTATCGCCGAAGCGGGTAAAGCCCGTCTGCGCCCAACCGATCAGCAGCATCCACGCAAAGCCCGTTACGAAAACGATGGCAAGCGATCCGATAGCCTTCAGCCAAGTTTTGAGTATGCGAATATCAATCAACCGTTAGAGTCGAGCACGCTGGCCACAGAAACTCGCAGCGAGCCCGAGCAGGTTGCACTGGAGACTGTCTTTGTCCCATCTGCTGCGGAGGAACCCGAAATCATAGATATGGATGCGCAATTGCGCACAATCCATACGAATCTGGAGATATTTTCATATTAAAGTTTCAACGGCAAAATCAAAGTATCAACGGGAACCAGCAAAGTTTCAACGACAATCGAATTACGAAAAAATTTTTTTCAAAGTTACAACGGGAGCATTATTGCCGGTTGTGCCGCAGTCGAAGTTACAACAGGAACTCCCGTAGAAAACCGAATAAACAGAAGAAGCCCGTCCCGGAAATGACTCCAGGACGGGCTCTGTTATGCCTGTGGAAGCTGAAATCCCTTGAATATCAAGGATTTCGGGCAAAAAGAAAATGCACGGTAATTCTATTAAAATTACCGTGCATTGGTGTGAAAGAGCGA
>JAZUJG010000296.1:0-6919 GCA_045642645.1 Acutalibacteraceae bacterium
ATAAGAGCATACGCTCTGCGTGTGTTTTCAACAATAATTTGATGTTCAACGCCCATATCATGCGAAACAACAACAGCAGCCGCGCCTTTTTTTATTGAATCCTGCACAAAATCGTGTCCGTCGAAACGGGCACCCTGCACAGCAACGAAAACACAGCCCTCAGTTACACCCGATGATGAATCGGTTACATCTGTTACTGCAACATCTTTATATTCACTTAATATTTCCACATCCTCAAGAAGTTGCGATAAAAGCATATTTGCCTCCCAATTACTGTGTTAATGTTAATCGTTGACGCCTGTGGTGGTGCTGAAATAAACCGTTATTGTAGTGCCGTATTCGGCTTCGGTGCCGGCTTCGATACTCTGCTTATACGACACGAGGTCAACTCCGCCCGTAGCGCCGGAAATCTTAATATTAAAGCCGGAATTGACCGCCCGCTCATTTGCCTCGCTCATAGAAAGACCGATAAGCGAGGGAACGGCGCCGCCGCTGTTTTCGGTACCTGCTTCGGTGTAAAGGATAACCACGCCGCCCACGGGTACGCTCTGACCGCGTGCCGGATACTGCGAAAGCACCTTGTCGCCGCTGCCGACAACCCTTGCGGTAAAGCCCTCGGCGGAAAGTTTGGATTTTGCCGCCTGAACGGAAATACCGTTTACATCGGGAGTTTCGGCATTGAGCTGCGCCATTTCTTCGTCGGTGTACATAGGCTCAATATTAAGATATTTAAGGCACTGCTCGATTACCGAGCCTGCTATGGGAGCAGCAAGCGTACCGCCCATTACCAGATTGCCGTGAGGTTCATCAACAACTATAAGCACGGCAATTTCGGGATCATTGGCAGGTGCACAGCCACAGAACGAAGCAATATTTTCGCCCGGAGATGTGAGCTTTTCGGATGTACCGGTTTTACCTGCAATTCTGCACCCGGGAATGTATGCGTTACATCCCGTACCGTCGGCAACGACCTGCTCCATCATAGAGATAACGGTTTTTGCAGTACTTTCGGAAATCACCTGTCTCCTTACAGTAGGCTTTGCTTCATATACAATGTTGCCGTCCTGGTCAAGCTCTTTTGCCACAAGGTAAGGCTGCATAAGCTTGCCGCCATTCGCCACGCAGGATACTGCGGTAATCATCTGAATAGCCGAAACCTGAAAGCTCTGACCGAATGCGCAGGAGGAAAGCTCCGCAAGTCCGAGATTAGGAAGCGTGTAATATGTTACATCGCCCTTCGGCATTGCTTCGCCGGGAAGGTCGATATTGGTTTTTTCGGTAAAACCGAAAGCTTCAAAATATTTATACCATCTCTCAGAACCTAGAAGCTGACCCATGGTAATGAAGAACGGGTTGCAGGAGTTCATAAGTCCGTCCTGCAGGGTTTCTGCGCCGTGACCTGCTCTGTTGTGGCAGCCGATAAGGTTGTCGGCAACCTGAATAGCACCCTCGCAGGTATAGGTATAATTTTCGGGCAGGATGTTTTCTTCAACGACCGCAGAGGCGGTGACAACCTTGAAAACAGATCCGGGCTCATAAGTGTCGCTAATAGCCTTGTTGCGCCACATATTATAGATGCGTTCATTATAAGCGGCATCATATTTTTCTTCATCTTTGATTTTATCCAGCTCGGAAAGCACGGTCTTATCGGTGATGACGGTGGGATTGTTCAAATCGTAATCGGGCATGGTTGCCATACCGAGAATTGCACCGGTTTTGACCTGCATAACTATGCCGTATGCGGCGGTAGCCTTCGCTTCAACAACTGCATTGGCAAGGCTGCTTTCAAGGTAATGCTGAATGTTTTTATCTATTGTAAGCACGTGACTCAAGCCCTGCTTGGCATCGAACTTAGTTTCGTAATTACTCGACATAAGGTCATTGTTCGCTTTTTTTGCAGTGATTATTCTGCCGGCAATACCCGTAAGCGAATCGTTATACTGCAATTCAAGTCCTGCTCTGCCGCTGTTATCGGAGCCGGTAAAACCTATAAGAGTAGAGGCAAAATTTGAGTAGGGATAATATCTTTTAGTATCCGGGTCGATATTTACAGTGCCGTAAAGGTCATTGTTATCGATAAATTCCTGAATTGCAGTTTTTTCTTTATACTCTACCTTGCCCGCAATTTTGACATAGCGGTAATCCTTATTGCCGATTTTTTCGTAAATGGTTTCGGATTTTATATCCTTGAGTATCCCCGAAAGCCCGTCGGCTATCTGTTTGCGCTGTGCATCATCTTCAATTCGTGACGGATCAACGAACACGAGCCAAGCCGATGCGCTTTCGGCAAGAATATTCATATTGGTATCGTAAATCGTGCCGCGGTCAGCTTCAACAACGGTGTCACTAAACTGCTGAGCCTCTGCTTTGGCTTTATATTCCTCGGATTTTATTACCTGAATACCGAAAAGCTTCACTATATTGGCACCAAAGCCCACAAGAAGCAAAACCGCGACCGCACTCAACGCTCTTTTTTTCACATTATTGTTAGTTTTTGCCATTTTTACGCCTCCGATAAAAAGCGAAAACGGCGCGTCACCTTGTGCGCGCTTTCGCTCTTTCAAAAAAAGAGAGTCGAGCATTCTCAACTCCCATAAAAATGTATTTCCATCTTAAAAGATATATGCAAAAAATTCCTTTACTTTGAGAGCCAAACTGCCGTTATCGACACTTTTGCCGCCGGAAACCACGACCTTATCCCCTTCGGAAAGATCGATGTAGTTTATCTGATAGCTTTCAGCTTTAACCATGCCAAGCTTATTCACTGCGTAATCTTCAATTTTTTCGGAAGACATTTTGCTGTTGAGTTCTGCGGTGAGTCTTACATATTCGCCGTCGGCAATATCCATTTTTTCACGCAGGTCAACTATCTGACCGGAAATCGTTTCACACTGAGCCTGCATAACAAGCAAACCCATCCAAATCGCACAAAAGACCGCAAGCACCGCCGCAGCCTTTAATACAGCCGACGGAAGTACGACACTCTTGGTTTCGGTGCGTTCATCCTGCTGCACATATCTGGAAGCGACCTGCTTTTTCTGTGGTGCATTTTTCACCTGCTTTTTGGTAGCAGGCTTTTGAACGGGAGTGTTTTTTCTTGCCGGAACGGCACTGCCGCGGGTCGCTGCGACCTGCGGTTCAAAAAGAGAAAAATCGTATGCCTCTGTTCCTCTGTATGCTGCCATAACTTCCTCCTGTATTCAACGGTTCAACACCGTACGACTCATAGTTTTTTTGCCGTGCGCAATTTCGCACTGCGGCTTCTGTTATTGGAATCGACCTCACCGCGTGAGGCCTTTGTGCCGCCGGATTTAACGAGTGCTTTCGGCTTTTTACCGCAAACACAAACCGGAAAATCTTTCGGGCATGTACACCCCTCTTTGAGAGTTGCGAAATAATCTTTAACAATTTTATCTTCGAGCGAATGGAATGTAATTATCGAAAGCACGCCGCCGACTTTTAATGACTCAAACATATCGGGCAGAGTATTTTTAAGAACATCAAGTTCACCGTTAACCTCAATGCGTATCGCCTGAAAGGTTTTTCTTGCCGGGTGGCCCGCGCGTCTGTACTTTGCGGGAACGGCGTTCGCAATAATATCGGAAAGTTCAAGCGTGGTTTCAATTCTTTTTTTCGTCCTTGCTTTTACCACCGCCGAAGCTATCTGCCTCGCAAAGTTTTCTTCGCCGTACCGATGGATAACTGCAGCCAATTCAGATTCGCCATAACCGTTCACAACATCTGCGGCGCTCATCCCCCGCCTGCTCATACGCATATCAAGCGGAGCATCGTTATGGAACGAGAAGCCGCGCTCGGCGGTATCGAGCTGATGACTGCTCACGCCCAAATCGGCTATGATGCCGTCAACCGCTCCGATATTCAATTCACCGAGTATATTTGAAAGATTATTGAAATTATCGTTTACCACCGTCACTCTGCCGTCATCCGCAAAGCGTTCACGCAAAACCTCGATTGCATCGGGGTCACGATCTATAAGCACCATCCTGCCGTTTTCACCGAGTCTTGCAAGCACTGCTGCAGAATGACCGCCGCCGCCCGCCGTGCAATCGACATAGATGCCATCGGACTTAATTTCAAGCGACTCGACCGACTCACCGAGCAAAACAGAAATGTGATTGAACTCCATAGCAGCCACCGTCAGAAGATTATTTCGGGAATATCCGCCATATCAATAGCTTCCATAGCAGCGCATTCCTTATCCCAATTCTCTTGTGACCATATTTCGATGTGGCTTGTGTTTTTCATAATAACGACCTTATCGGTGATGCCGGCATAATCCATAAGCTCCTGAGTGAGAGTGACTCTACCCGCTTTGTCGAGGTCGGCAAATGTGACGGATTTATTGAGCATACGCTGGTAGCGCCTTACAGCAGCGTTTACCGCTTTGGCCTGCAAGCCGGCGCAGACTCTGTTCCATTCGTCTTCATCATAAACATAAAGACAAACGGAATCCTTATCCGGCGAAGGAATAATGCAGATGGCTTTTTCGAAGCCTTTTCTGTACTGTGACGGCATAGTCACACGCTTCTGAGCATCGACATTATGTTCGTAATAAGCTGCAAGCATCCCGTCACTTCCCCTCAATAAATTCGCAACTATTTGCAACTATTTGCAACTTTGTATCACTATTATAATTATATTATTGTTGAAAGTCAATAGATTTTTACGAAAAAAACAGTGATTTTTGCAAAAAAATTAACGGATATTCCGAAACTTTTAAAATTCGGAATATCCGTTGATATTATTGAGGTTTTATGGCTGTTCTTTCAGCATTTTTACGGCATTTTCAAGTATTGCGAACGCCCTGCCCGTGTCAAGCTCGCCGTCGCGGTAAATCAAATTCAATTTCAATTCGCCGTTGAACAGCGAAACATTCAAATAAAACTGCGACCTTTGTGAAAACGGCTCCGAAAAAGCAACACTTTCAAAGCATTTTACAGTACCCCAATACTGCTGGTCGAAATTCAAAAATTCGCAGCCGAGCGCACAATTGCGCATATTGAATTCTTTTTTGGCAAGACTTTTTGCAGTGCGGTTTTTAAAAACGCCCGCTTCGCAGAGATTCGCCGCATCGCAAAGCTGAGGCAAAACCTCCATAAGATAGACACTGTCATAAAACACATTGAAGCAGGTGGCATGTTTTTTATATGTTTCATCCTGAAAAGCATCGAAAGGTGCAAGCCTTTTTTTCTTTGAACGCGGCACCTTAACCGCAGCAGCGGAATTGTAAGGGCCCACACCGCGCACCTCGTTTTCGGAAAGGAAAAGGCGCTCATTGCATTGCCAGAGCACATGTCTGTCGCGTTTTAAACACCCGCCCTTGGCGAGTCGGTCAAAAACGCAATATGCCGCCGCCGCGGAAACATCGGTATTATTGCCATGGCAGCGAGACACAATAGCCTCGGTTTCACCCGCACCGACGGTTACGGTTACGGCGTTTTGGCGCGGTCTTTTTGCGGAATATGCCTTTACCGCTTTCAGATAATCGGAGTAACCGAAAAATCTGTCGTGCTTTATCCACGCAAAATTCAGGGTATTGGCTATTCGCTCCGCCACGCCGGAAGTAACATTGTCAGGCAAATCGCTTTTTTCGGGAAAGAGTTCAGGTTCGCGGCGTTCAATATCAAAGCTTTCGCGCCTGTAAAAGCGCATAAGCTCCCCTGCAAGCAGTGCGAGCGAATTCACATCGCATACGGCTGTATGTCCAAATAATACCACTGTATCCGCGTTTACAAGAACGATTTTGAAAAGTGCCTTTGAAAAGTCAAATCCCCTGCGGCACTCCTCGCTTATTATCGATACAGCATCACCCGCGACCGATTCGAACGGAATTGTATTCAACGACTCGACAACATAAGCCTCACCGTTCGGGCAAAGCTCAATAGTACCGCAAAGAAGCGGGTATTTTTCGCGCAGCATTGTAACAGCCTTTTCAAATTGCGCGGTGTCGGCGGGCTCGCCGAGAATGCCGGAAAAATAAACACAATTTTCAAGAGCAAAAACTCTGCTGCGGGTAAGTCCCAATTTGTATCTGTCGTTCATAAAAGCAGCACTTTCCGTAAATATTTTTTATATTTTACCACACTCCGCTTTCGTTGGCAAGATTTTTAAAAATTACAATTTGAAATTTTATTTCAAAAATTAAGATTTTAATACATCGCCCTATCTATTGATAAATCAAATGCACTGTGTTAACATTATCCTACAATGACAATCAGGCAATATGAAGGGAGTTTCACTCAATGAGAACAAGATTACAGGAAACCGGCAATCGCAATATCTGCGGCGTCAGAATCGAAAAGAAAAGACGCGAAATCGGTATGAAGCAGAAGGACCTCCTCACCAAACTTCAGATTCGCGGTATTGACCTCACCGCTTCCGGACTTTCAAAAATCGAAGGTCAGCTCCGCTCCGTAAACGACGCAGAGCTTGTTGCTATTGCAGATGCACTTGATGTTTCTGTTCTGTGGCTTCTCGGTCTTGAAAAATAATTATTATGCAAATTCACCCGAAGCGGTTTTGCCGTTTCGGGTGTTTTATTTTGGCTCAAAGCAGAAATAATATATGTGTAAAAATCAATGTGATGTTGAAATTTGTCGAAATATGTGCTAAATTAAAGCAAAGGGGTGAGCGTATGCTTTGCAACAGACTTACACAGTTCCGCGAATACAACGGTCTGTCGGTTGAACAGGTTGCCGGTGCCGTAGGTATCGACATTGAGATTTACCGTGATTTTGAAAACAATGTAAAAATGCCCGATATAGATACCATTAAAAAACTTGCCGCAATTTACAAGGTAACCGTAGATGAATTTTACGGCTACACTCCCCGTCTTACTCTGCACTCTAATGGTTACGATAAGCCTCTTTATGATGAGTCGGTCGATGAAAGCTTACTG
>JAZUJG010000297.1:0-2093 GCA_045642645.1 Acutalibacteraceae bacterium
TTCGTAAACGGGGTTGGGTTTAAGGTCAAGGCGCGGCGAGTCGATATGCGCCGCGGCGATTTTAACGCCCTCTTTAAGACTCTTTTTACCGATAACGGCAAGAATCACTGCTTTTTTGCGGTTGACATAATAAACCTTGTCACCCGACTTATATTTCTTTGCGGCATCGTATTCCTTAAAGCCGAGTTTTTTTGCCTCGGCAACTACGGTTGTGACCGCCTCGCGCTCGGTTTTTGCGTTATCAAGAAATTCTATATAATCGCAGGCAAAATCATCCGCTTTACTCATTTCGCTTTTGGTCATAACCTTTGCCGCGTGTTTAGGCTGATAGAATAATTCTTTTTTGAGTTCTTCCGCTTTTGACATAAAATCAGTTCCTTTCCATCATAGTGAATATTTTACCGACAACGCTTTTTGCGACGGTTTCAACATCACTTGCGCCGTCATTAATTACAACATAATCAGATTTACTCTCGTACCATTCGTCGCTTTTCTGCGCTCTTATGCGAATGAGTGCATCGGCTTCTGAAATGCCGTCGCGCTTCATTATGCGTTCAAGACGGACACTTTCGGGTGCGGTAACGGTAATGAGCACATCGCATTTTTTATTGAAGCCCGATTCAATAATCGCCGCCGCATCCACAACGCAGACATCTGTCGTTTTGAAATACTCGTCGCAAAGGCGCTGCATTTCGGCATTTATTGCGGGGTGGGTTATTGAATTGAGCAGGTCTGTATTTTCGGGTGAAGCAAAAGCCCGGCGGGCGAGCAGTTTTTTATTGAGCATTCCGTCAAGGATTATATCGCCGCCGAAAGCATCTGCGAGTTTCTTTAATATTTCGGGCTGCGAAGTTATGCCGGCGGCTACCCTGTCGCCGTCTATAACAGCGGCGCCCTTTTCGGCGAACACGCGCGAAACGGCGGATTTACCTGCGCCCGTTTTGCCCGTAAGCCCTACGGTAATTTTCATTTAAGCCACCTCACAGTTCAAGTACCTTGAAAGCCGCGGCGCGCAAAAGTCTGTTCATAACGGCAAGGTTGTCGTCATCGGCGGTATCGGGGCAGCGCACAAAGCAGCGTTTCGCACCGCGGTCATCGAGCTCGCGCAGAGCATCGAAAAGCCTGTGGCTCATCTGCTTGTAATTCTCGCCGCCGTAGAAAATATACGGAACTTCAAGTCCCGCGCCCTCGCCGTTAAAGACCATGGCGCAGGTGGTGCCGTCATTTTCGCCGTTTACGAAATCGCAAAATGTATTGTAATCGCTTTTGACAACGGTTACATCGGCATTTGGGGAATAGTGCTTGTATTTCATACCGGGTGAAGCGACCTTCTGACCGCTTTTAAGGGGATTTAACACGGCTTCGTCAACATCCACCCTCCCGAGCACACTGCGAAGCTCGCTTATTGTAACATTACCCGGTCTTAAAAGACTCGGCGTTTCACCGGCAAGCAGTATAACCGTGGATTCAACGCCCTCCTCACACTCGCCGCCGTCGATAATAAGCGGTATTCTGCCGTTCATATCGCGGTAAACGTGCTCGGCTCTGGTGGGGCTGGGTTTACCCGAAAGATTTGCGGACGGTGCGGCAAGCGGCAGCCCCGACTCGCGTATAAGTTTATTTGCTACGGGGTGTGACGGACAGCGCACGGCTACTGTATCAAGCCCTGCGGTAACACAATACGGTACTTTTTCGGACTTAGGGACTATCATGGTAAGCGGACCGGGCCAGAAATGCTCTGCAAGAAGCTTCGCGGTTTCGGGCACAAATGACGCGAGGTCATATATCTCGCCGAATTCGGAAATATGCACGATAAGGGGGTTATCCTGCGGTCTGCCCTTGGCTTCAAATATTTTTTTGACTGCATCTTCACTGTAAGCGCTGCCGGCAAGCCCGTAAACGGTTTCGGTGGGGATGCCCACGACCTCGCCGCCGCGCAGAAGTTCAACCGCCTGCGTATATTTTTCGGCGCTGTCGGCAGATGTGATTTTTACTACTTCGGTTTTCATTTTATTCCTCTGATGCTTTGAGTTTATCGGCAGTATCAGCCGTAATTAGTGCATCTATAATTTCATCAATATCGCCGTTCATAA
>JAZUJG010000298.1:0-2417 GCA_045642645.1 Acutalibacteraceae bacterium
TCGAACATTTCAACGGGCACGATCTCACCGTCGGGAATTTCGTAACCGCAGGTAAACACAACGCTTGTGTCAATATCGGGTGAATCCATATATGTTCTGCCGTAGTAGCTGTCGGTATAAGCGTCGTAGCCCTCCACAAGCACATCGTAGGTTTTGCCCATGCAGGCGGCGAGCTTTTCCTCCATAATGGCATACTGCTGATTCATAATCGTTTCAGCGCGGCTCTGTGCAACCTCCGGGTCTACCTGATTTTCAAAATCGTAAGCGGGGGTGCCCTCCTCGCGCGAATACGCAAAGCAGCCCACTCTTTCAAGCTTCGCCTCGTTCACAAATTCCGAAAGCACGGTGAATTCTTCATCCGTTTCACCGGGGAAGCCCGTAATAAATGTGGACCTTATGACCGCATCGGGCATCTTTTCGCGGATTTTACCGACAAGCGCGAGCAGACTCTGTTTGTCACCGCGCCTGTTCATAGCTTTAAGAATTTTGCCGTCGGCGTGCTGCATGGGTAAATCAATGTAATGACAGACCTTTTCGTTCCTTGCCATAGCATCAAGCAGCTCGTCGCTCATCCTTTCGGGGTAGCAGTAGAGTATTCTTATCCACTGCAGTTTTTCTATTTTATTAAGCTCGTCAAGAAGCTCGGGCAGCTTCTGTGCACCGTAAAGGTCCTCGCCGTAACGGGAAGTGTCCTGCGCTACGAGTATAAGCTCCTTAACGCCCTTTTCACAGAGGTTGGCGGCTTCTTCAAGCACATCCTCGATTTTGCGGCTCCTGAAATCGCCCCTGATTGACGGAATGGCACAGTATGTACATCGGTTTGAGCAGCCCTCGGCAATTTTAAGGTAGGCGGTATACTCGGGTGTGGTGAGTATTCTGCCGCCGCCGAGCGATAAATTCTCTTTCGGCGGGAAACAGCCGTAATGCTCGCCGCCCTCTTCAAAAAGCGCATCGCAGGCGGCAACTATATCGTCATTTGCGCCTATGCCTATAACACCGTCAGCCTCGGGAATTTCGGTAAAAATTTCTTCGCCGTAGCGCTGTGCGAGACAGCCCGTTACAAGTATTTTTTTGAGCAGACCGTCTTCCTTTAAATCTGCCATTTCGAGTATGGCTTCAATGGATTCGCGCTTTGCATCTTCAATAAATCCGCAGGTGTTCACTATAACGACATCGGCTTTTTCAGCCTCCTGCACGAGTATGTAACCCGCATCCGTAAGCTTTTTGAGCATAACCTCGGCATCCACCTGATTTTTCGGACATCCGAGACTTATCATTCCGACTTTTCGCGGCATCATAAATTTCCTCCGTGGTCGGGCATATCCACGCCCGACTGTGTAAATGCTTCTTTAATATCGCGGTATGAGTAACCCATACGCATAAAACGGGCAACAAGACGGCGGATATCCTTTTCATTATCAAGATACCTTTCGTATTTTGTCCCTAACATTTCTATAATACGCCGAATTGGCTCATTGTCAAGTGTTTTGAGCGTTTTCGACACCGTTTCGCCGCTTATGCCCTTTTGCCGAAGCTCCTGCTCAATGCGGCGTGTGTCGAATTTTTTCACCTCAAAAAGATAGCGCACATACTCCTCGCAGAACGCTTCATCGTCGATATAGCCGTAGGAAGCGAGCTTTTCGACGGCACGCTCTGCGGCATTCTGCCCGAATTTGAGCTTCAGCTTTTCGGTGAGCTCCTTACGGGAGTACGCGCGCGTTGTGAGCAGCTTCAGACCTTTCTCATAAGCAGAGCGAAAGCCTGCCTCCTCTTGTAAGGAAGCAAGCTCTTCATCGCTTATTTCGCAGCCTTCGGCATACCCCAGACGGTACCAGTAATCGTCATAGAGCGTGAAAGCGTATTTACCGTCAAGGTGAATATGCACCTTGTTGCCGACGCCCGGCTTTGAAGTTATTTTCATAATAAATTATTCGTCATCGTCAACGGCAATATCGATTTTCGCCCTTGCCTTTTCCTTTGAAACGGGCTCTGCCGCCGGTGCGGGAGCCGCTGTTACCTCTTTGCGTGAAACGGGATTCCTTGCGGAAAGCAGATTCTTTATACCCTCGCGCACCTTCTGCTCAATCGAGTCGCAGAATTCGGGAGTTTCGCGCAGGTAATTGGCGACATTGTCCCTGCCCTGACCGAGTCTGTCCTCACCGTAATAGAACCACGCGCCGCTTTTGCGGATGATTTCCATTTTGACCGCGAGGTCAAGCAGCTCGCCGTATTTTGAGATGCCCTGACCGTACATAATATCGAATTCAGCCTCCTTGAAGGGCGGCGCAACTTTATTCTTGACGACCTTTGCCCTTGTTCTGGAGCCTATAAACTCATTATTTGCACCTTTAAGCTGCTCGACGCGCCTTACATCTATTCTTATGGTGGAATAGAATTTAAGTGCTCTGCCGCCGGTG
>JAZUJG010000299.1:0-1885 GCA_045642645.1 Acutalibacteraceae bacterium
TTGTTCTACATCGCCGCTTGCAGAGGTCACAAGCCCCGGCGAAGAATTACGCCGTCTTGAAAGTGTCATTACCGCTATTCGCAAGAGTGTCGGCATCCCATTGAGCGTGGATACTTTCAGAATTGAAACGGCACAATTTGCCTTAGAAAACGGCGTTGATATTTTCAATGATGAAAGCGGCAAAATCGAAATGAGTCGCCTTGAACTCGCAAAAGCTTATGGCGGCGGTTATATATTTATGCACACCGGTAATTCGGATTCCGCCAATGTGGTCAATTACCCTAACGGCGTGATTGAAGATGTTTTAATTTCTTTCGGCAAAGTAAGTGCACTTGCCGATGAATGTGAAATGCAGCATTCTGTCTGTTACGATTGCGGCATTGGCTTTGGCAAAACAAGGCTCGATGATTTGACTTTACTGCGCGAAATGAATAAGCTCACCGATTATTCACCGCTGCTCGTCGGCGTTTCGCGCAAACGCGTGGTTGGCGAGGCGATAGGGGAAAGCGAACCGCTTAAAAGAATATACGGTACGATTGCCGCAGAAGCGATTGCTTGCTTTTGCGGTGCACAAATCATAAGAGCGCACGATGTCAAAGCCGCGCTCGATGCCGTCAGAATGTCGCAGGCAATTATCGGAGGGAAACTCAATGGATAAAATTATTATTAAGGGTTTAAGAATAAAAGCGTACCATGGCGTGAATCCCGAGGAAAAGGAAAACGGGCAGATGTTTGAGCTCGATATATCCGCTTTGCTTGATGCAAAATCAGCACGCCTTTCCGACAATCTCGACGATACCGTCAGTTACGCAAAAATGCTCAAGAAGGCGGTCGCTGTCTTTACTGCAGAAAAGTATGATTTACTTGAATGCGCAGGCGATAAGGTTGCCGAAGCTCTGCTTGAGAGCTTCCCAAAGCTTCAAAGCGTTACCGTGCTTGTAAAAAAGCCCGAAGCACCCATAAAAGCAGATTTCGATTATGTTGCGCTTGAACTTACTCTTACGCGCGGCGAATACAACGAGAGGGCTGAACTATGAAAGCATTACTCGGTATAGGCACAAACGAGGGCGAACTATACAATAATATTACAGATGCCGTTAAGGCTCTGTCGCTCGTCCCCGGCATAACCGTTGTCCGGTCATCTTCGGTTTATGAAACTGAACCGTGGGGGTATAAAGAGCAGCATAACTTTTATAATAATGTCGTTGAGGTCGAAACCTCGCTTTCTCCCTCGGCGCTTCTCGGCGTGTGCCTCGGTATAGAGGCGGGGATGGGACGTGTGCGTAAATTCAAAAACGGTCCGCGCATTATAGATGTAGATGTATTGCTCTGCGAAGGTGTGACAATCAGTACACCTGAGCTTACCGTTCCGCATCCGTTCATACGCGAACGCGATTTTGTTTTGCTGCCGCTTATGGAGCTGTTCCCTCAAGGCGTTGCATACGGTTTTGAATTCGGTGAGAGCTATCAAAAACAAGTGAAAAAAAGCAGTGCAAAAATAATTTGAAAAAATCAAAAATAACTATTGACATTTGCAGACGGCAGTAGTATAATCCTAAACCGTTGGCGCTGAAAGGCGGCGACACAAAACAACCGAATAAACCGTGTTTCGAGGGAGAGAGCGAAACACCCGGCGGTGTGGAAATTCTTCCGAAAAAAATGAAAAAAGTTGTTGACAAATGCTGTCGAAAGTGATAAGATAGCAAGGCACTCGCGATTGAGGGCAACTTCAGAAACGAGCGCAAACGAACCTTGAAAATTAAACAACAAGTAAAAGAAAACCCTTGAGATTTTTTTGAGCGCAAATAAATGCGAAAGTAATCCGGACTTCGAAAGAAGTTTAAGGAAAAGTGATACGTCAGTATCGAATGAGCGATTAAGCTTA
>JAZUJG010000300.1:0-1811 GCA_045642645.1 Acutalibacteraceae bacterium
ATATAGGAGTTGTAGATTATGAAAATGAGAGCCCCGTCCGTTCCGCTTATAACAGTTGACCCGTATTTTTCGGTGTGGTCGCCTGCCGACAGGCTTTACGAAACCGATACCGAGCATTGGACCGGCAGCCCCAATACCATAAACGGCTATGTCACCGTTGACGGTAAAATGTACAGATTTATGGGCGATAACCGCGACATTCCGTCGGCAGAGCAGATTTCCTGCGATGTTTCGGCGCTTGTGACCGATTACACCTTTAAGTGCGGCGGCATTCTTCTCAATGTCAGCTTCTATACGCCGCTTTTCCCCGACGATATTTACAGACTTTCGCGCCCCGTTTCGTATATGACGGCTTCATATATATCGCTTACCGCCGCAGAGCATATCGTAAGCATCAAGGTCGAAGCGAGCGAGGAGCTTTGCATAAACAAGCGCGGCGAAAAGCCCGTTAAAGCCGAAAAATCAGCATTCGGTGAGCTTGATTACATAAAAATCGGTAGCGTGGAGCAGGCGCTTCTCAATGCGCAGGGCGACGATTTGCGAATCGACTGGGGCTATTTCTGCCTCAATGCGCCCGAAAATGCAGAATACGCGGTTGCCGAAATCGACGGTATGACCTTTATAACCGCCGAATATCCGCTTGCAGCCGATGCCGATGCCACGCTCCTTTTCGCCTATGACGATATCAAATGCCTTGATTATTTCGGCACGCAGGTCGAGGCGTTCTGGAAATCCGTGACCCACGGAATCGGCGCCGCAATTGCGGAAGCCCGTTCCGAGCAGGCGGAAATTCTTGCAAAATGCCGCAAAATTTCATCCGAGCTTTTTGTTGAAGCTCAGAACGCGGGCGGGGAAAAATACGCCGAGCTTCTGTCACTTGCATACCGTCAGCTCATAGCGGCGCACAAGGTTACGCTCGATGAAAACGGCGAGGTCATATTCATTTCCAAAGAGTGCTTCTCAAACGGCTGTGCCGCGACGGTTGATGTTACATACCCGTCGTCGCCGTTCTTCCTTTTGTATAACCGCGAGCTTCTCAAAGGTATGTTAAGGCCCATTTTCAAATTCGCCGCAGGCGATGTGTGGAAATACGATTTTGCCCCGCACGATGTCGGCACATACCCGTGGGTAACCGGTCAGCGCTACGGCTGGCGCTCCGCTACCGAGGAGGAGTACAGAACAAAGCAAATGCCCGTTGAAGAATGCGGCAATATGCTTATTATGATGGCGAATATCGCTTTCCTTGACGGCAATACCGAGTTTTTCGATAAGTATGCCGATACGCTTGCACAGTGGGTGAATTACCTTATAGAGTTCGGCAGCGACCCCGACAATCAGCTTTGCACCGATGACTTTGCGGGGCACCTCGCGCACAACTGCAACCTGTCGCTTAAAGCGATAATGGGCATTATGGGTTATGCAAAGGTGCTTGAAATGAAGGGCGACGAAAGCGGCGCAATGCTTAAAGAGGTCGCACGCGAAATGGCTCAAAGCTGGGTTGAACGCGCCGCGAATAAAGACGGCAGCTTCCGCTTGGCATTCGACAGAGAAAATACTTTCAGTATGAAATACAACATTGTGTGGGATAAGCTCTGGAACACCGGGCTTTTCGCGCCGTGCGTAATTTACTCCGAATTTGCAAGCAACAAAAAGCATATAAACACCTTCGGTATGCCCCTTGACAACCGCAAGAATTATACAAAATCCGACTGGCTCGTGTGGACTGCCTGCCTCGCTCCCGGCAAGGCGGAGTTCGAGGAGTTCATTGCGCTGCTCTGGAGTGCTTACGATGTCAGCCCGAGCCGCGTACC
>JAZUJG010000301.1:0-1994 GCA_045642645.1 Acutalibacteraceae bacterium
CGAGTTCGTCGGCAGGGAACAGTACCGCAAGGAAATTGTTGAATTCCTCGCTGCCGTCGTAGTCGGGGAATTGCGCGCGGCGCATCTTTGCAACGCGTACCGCAGAAGCACAGCGGTGGTGACCGTCTGCAATGTAAAAATCTCCGCTTTTTTCCAAAAGTGCGGCGAGCCTTGCGCAGACTGCAGTGTCATTTATTACCCAAACAGTGTTATTTATGCCGTCTGCTGTGGTGAAATCATAAGCAGGGGAGCCTGCCGAGTATTCGGCTATAATTCCCTTGATTTCGGCATCGGCGTTAAAGCAGAGGAAAATGGGCCCCGTGTTTGCATCGCAGGTGTCAACATGGCGAACGCGGTCCTCCTCCTTGTCGGCGCGGGTAAGCTCGTGCTTTTTTATGCGGTTTTCAATGTAATCATCAACCGAAGCACAGCCGACAATGCCGGTCTGCGCTCTGCCGTTCATAATCTGGCGGTAAATGTAAAAGCAGGGCGTTTCATCGCTTTTGGAGATTCCGTCGGCTTCAAGCTTTTTCAGGTTTTCGGCGGCTTTCAGATAAACAGTATCACTGTAAAGATCGGTGCCGTCGGGTAAATCAATTTCTGCTTTGTCTACGTGTAAAAATGAAAAGGGATTGCCTTCGGTCATTGCTTTTGCTTCTGCACTGTTCATAACATCGTATGGCAGAGCCGCAACTCGCGCCGCATATTCCGGCAGCGGTCTGAGTGCTTTGAAAGGTTTGAATTTTGACATAATAAGCACCCATAAAAATTCTTTGATTTATTGTAATATTTGCTGTATTAAAAGTCAACAAAAAGCGAAACGGTTTTTATGCAGCATATAAATTTAACTGTTTAATAAAACTTCAGCCGCGACAAAGCCGTACGGCTCAATCGCGGAAAGCGTAAGTATATTTTCATCAACTTTCCCTTCTGCACCGAATGTTTTGAAAGCTTTTATGTTGCCGTTAAGCTCAACTCTCGGTGTATAAATTTTGTCGGGGAAGAAGTTCCAAAGACCTACGCTTATTTTATTGCCGTCCGTTTTTGTGAGTATGTATAAATCGGGGTGCCCCGTACATACCGCAGGCGGTTTTTTGCCGCTTAACCACTTCAGCGCATCAATTATCTGCTTTTGTCTCTCATAATTTCTGTAAACCGTTTCATCGGCATTGTAAACATCAAAAGCATATACCGCAAAGCGCAGACCGTCGGCGTTCTCGTACTTATAGAATACGGGTGTTTTTTCGCCGCCGCAGTCAATGTAACTGCCCACCTCGGCATCATCTTTAAGTGTGAGCTTATGCAGCTTTGTACCCGTAAGGCACGAGGTTATTTCTCCGCTTGCAAAATATTCTTTTGTTTCCATAGAGGCGGTGCCGTTTTCCGAAACAATGCCCGTGTTAATGCCTTTTTCATTTAAAAGCATCGCCGCGGCATAGTCTATGATTACGCCGTTTTTTAGTGCCTCGGGCGTGAGTGTGCGCGCATCCTCGCCGAATGCCGCGCCGGAGTATTCGTTGCCCTCATAAACAGTCGGTATGCTGTTTGCGGTCAGAAATCTCGCGGTAGAGCTGAAAGCAAGCTCCTGCGCCTTCGCGGGATTTTTACTGTCGGTGGGCATATTGAGCTCGGAGAATTTTCGCATACTGTCAAATAGGCGCACGCCCACGGGCTTTTTGCCCGCAAACATTTCGTCAATTGCTTCATAAACTGGTAAATTTCTTATGTGCGCTTCGTTGTAGCCGCGTTCATACTCACAATCCGATGTGTAGTCAAATGAGTATTTCAGTATTCCGTCGGTGCAGCCCGCTGCGCGTAAAACTTCGTCAAACCCCTCAAGGTATGCTGCGGGTACGCGGTAACGCGGGCGGGGATAGGTGTCGCCCTCGGAATATATTTCTGTATTCTTATCCTCGCGCCTGCTCGCTTCAAGCCTTTCCTGCTCTATAACATAACTGAGGCGCGAATGTCCCCACGCGTTTAAGGCAGTCCAA
>JAZUJG010000302.1:0-2427 GCA_045642645.1 Acutalibacteraceae bacterium
TCAACCGTTCCCGCCATTAATGGCAGCATCCACTTGCCGCCCGCCCATCTAAGTGTGGGTCGCTCTGCCGCCAGGCGGCGCACGGTAGCCGCTCTGAAATGGTCACCGTGCGCATGGGTCAAGAGGACAAGCCGAAGGTCGGCGGTGTAGGGTGCGAGCTTTTTGAACGGAACGCCGCAGTCGATGAGAATTGAGCCATTGATGACCACGGCGTTGCCGTCTGAGCCGGTGTTTATTATTTCGTAAGTCAAGCGAAATCACCGAGGCTCGCTTTCTTCGTTTCGGCGGGTGCTTCGGGCGGTAATTCTTCGTAAACATCGCTTTTTATAATTTCGCCGTTCTGAACATCGTTGAATGAGCCGTCACGGTCAAAAGCCGTCTGCATCTCAAGCGACATAATGCCCCATTTTGAAATCAACTGACGGAGCATTGTTTTCTTTGCCATTCCATCAAAGTCTTTATACCAAAATGATGAGTATTTCCACAAATCGCGGTCAGCAACCTTACCCGCCTTTATAAGTTCATACTGAACAGCAGAAAACGCGGCACTGTATTTGTCGGCATGACTGAGCATCTTCGTCTTGCTCCAATACATGGCTTTGCGGAAACCGTTGGTATATTCAAACATCGCGTAGTAACCAACCGTTTCGGCGGCTTCACGCTTGTCAAAATCGTCAATGATTTCGACCTCAATTTCCTCATTCAACGGGTCGAAGTGCTTAAGCTCGCTCGCCTTGATTTCAATGACATTGAGCTTCTTATAATAGCCGGAACGAATAGCCAACTGTATGTAGCCCTTGTAGCCGAGAACAAACTGCGCGGTGGTGCAGGCGGGTGAAACAAGCTCACCGTCTTTGTATTTTTCTTTCTGTTTGAACGGCACCAAATAATAATGACCGAGCTGCGGGCTGTGGGCAAGGTGCAGGCTTTCGCCGAGAAGTGCACCGGCAAGGATGGTTGAGCTTTCGCACTCTTGCAGCGCGGGAGTTGTGGCAACCGCTGTTGTTATTCCCGCGATGAATCGCTTCGCGGTTTCGGGGTCACCGAGGGTTTGATTAATCATCTTCTGATATCCGTCTGTTCTGATTGCAACCGAAAAGCGGGGCTTATTTGTTGTAGCGAGGTTAGATGTTGACATAGTTTATCTCCCTTTCATTCATGTAATTAATAAGTGCTTTGATTTGTTCTGCGGTCGCGCCTCTGATGCCAAAATCGACATCGTATAGCTGCGCGGGTGCTTCTTCGATGGTCGGTGCCTCAAGCGGTTCGCTTTCGTAAAATTCGGCAATGGCATCGTCAATCTGCTGTTCGGCTTCGGCGGCAAGGGCTTGCTCAATCTGCGTGTCGCTCAGTGCCTCCTCTGCATCGGCGATGGCGGCAAGCCTCGCGGTGACCGTCTTAATCGCCTCGGCCATCTTAAAGCCGTTCGCCCGCCACTCGGCGAGCAGTTCGGCAGGGTGAGCCATCCCTTGAAGGGCGGCGCGTTCGCCGAGCCTTTCATCAATGTAGGCTTTCGCTTGTTCTTTCAGCTTCTTCTCGCTGACTGACATCGTGACCGTGATGCCCGATTTTTCAAAATCAAGGTCAGAAATAATCATAAAGTCGGCATATTCATCAAAATATTTCTTAACCTTTTCGTGCTTCTCAGCGATGAGCGCACCCTCAACGGCGTTGATGCGCTCGTCAAGCGCCTCTTTTGTGGGTTTGTAAATATCGGTCACGCAAGATTTGTAAATCGCTTCAAATGCTTCGTAAGGCTCAAGGATTTTTTTCTTGACGGCTTTCCTTGCCGCCTCAACTTCATTGAAGAGCGCCGTTAAATCTGCGCGGGTTTTCTTGACATCTTTGTATGTTTTTTCGCTCACTTCAAGGCCCAACGCATCTGCCGCGTCAGCCTCAAATCGTGCTTTCACGGCGGCAAGCTGCTGCTCTATAATCGGCAACTGCACAAGGCTTATGATTTCATTATTTTCAGTCATTTGACTTTTTCCTTTCTTTGTGGTATTTTTAATTTGGTTTCTTTCTCAAGCTGCTGTTCGGTGTTGCCGCACCGTCAGCGGTTTTTTTATTTCTCAACATAAACAACTCCATAATCCCCAAAAGCCGCTGCCCATTCATGAGATTCAGCGATCGTGCCGTCAAAAAACAAGTCGATTCGCTTGCCCTTCACCGCGCTCCCGGTGTCAACAGCCTTAACCGTCACGCTCATTCCGTCACCGACGATTTTTAACTCCGTGCCGAGCGGGATAACATCGGGGTCAACGGCGCAGGTCATCAAGTGCTGTGATGTCGCGCCGGTCGCCGTCTGATAGCCCCAACGCCCGCCGTCGTCGTAAGGGGTGTAAACCGTTATGCGGAATGTGCCGAGGGTTTCGGGCTCGGCAGCCTCTGTCGTCACTTCGGGCAACAGCTTGTCAAGCACGGGGG
>JAZUJG010000303.1:0-4430 GCA_045642645.1 Acutalibacteraceae bacterium
AAAGATATGGGCATTCAGGTCGTAATGCTCACGGGCGACAACAAGCGCACCGCCGAGGCTATGGCGAAAGAGGCGGGCATTGAGCATACGGTTGCCGGTGTTCTGCCTAACGGTAAAGCCGCAGTTATAGAAAAACTGAAAACACTCGGCAAGGTCGCAATGGTCGGCGACGGCATAAACGATGCACCCGCCCTCACCGCCGCAGACACGGGCATTGCCATAGGCGCAGGCGCGGATATTGCGGTCGACTCCGCCGATGTGGTGCTTATGAACAGCAGTCTTACCGATGTTTGCGCCGCAATACGCCTTTCGCGCCAAACACTTAAAAACATACGCGAAAATCTGTTCTGGGCATTCTTCTATAATGCTCTTTGCATTCCGCTTGCGGCGGGCTGCTATATCGGCATTTTCGGCCGGGAGCTTAACCCGATGATTGCCGCGGCGGCTATGAGCCTTTCGAGTTTTTGTGTTGTTTCAAACGCTTTGCGGCTGAATTTGTTTGATGTATATTCAAAGAAACGCTCAGGCAAAATAAAAAATCCGATTGAAAACCCGGCACTCGCGGCTCTGATAAAAGAAATACTCACCGATACGGAGGAAATAACAATGACGAAAACAATGAAAATCGACGGTATGATGTGCCACCACTGCGAAGCGCACGTTAAGAAGGCGCTTGAAGCAATTGACGGTGTGGAAAGTGCGGCGGCAAATTACGAAAACGGCACCGCGGTCATTACACTTACAAAGGATGTTGCCGACAACATTCTTAAAGAAGCAGTCGAAGCGCAGGATTACGCCGTACTCGGTATAGAATAAACCCTTTCGGGAGGAATATAATAAATGGAAAAGTATGCAAGATTCAAATACCAGCCGTGCAAGCCGCTCGGTAAGGACGGCAGATGCGTTACCGCCTCAGAGGAGCATATTGCCCTTTCGCGCAAAGCGGCGGCAGACGGTGCGGTGCTTTTAAAGAATACTGACAACGCCTTGCCGCTTGCAAGCGGCGAAAAGGTTGCGCTTTTCGGCAAAACCACGATTGAATATGTTAAAGGCGGAGGCGGCAGCGG
Organism: Acutalibacteraceae bacterium; assembly: GCA_045642645.1. Lineage (GTDB taxonomy): Bacteria > Bacillota > Clostridia > Oscillospirales > Acutalibacteraceae > DTU089. Next base: position 1,068 of record JAZUJG010000303.1, read on the forward strand.
CGATGTGAACTGCCCGTATATCCGCAGTATTTACGACGGAATGAGCGAAAAAGAAGCCGAGGGCAAAATCGGCATTTTTATGCCCGTTATTGATTTTTACAAGGCTTATGTGAAAGAGGCGCAGAAGAATGTTCCCACACAAAAGCAGATTGATGCCGTGTGGGATATTGTAAATAATATGGAATTCTGCCAAAAGCGCGACGATATGACATACGACACTTTTCAGAGTATGTTCGTAAAGGAAGCCGAAATTCCCGATGCGCTTATCGCCGATGCCGCGGCATTTGCCGACACCGCGGTTATTTCCATAGGCAGATTTTCCGCCGAGGGTACCGACAGACGCGTGCAGGGCGGCGACTACATTATGTCGCAAACCGAAAAAAGTCTTATCGACAGAGTTACCGCGCTTTTCAAAAAGGTAATTATCGTACTCAACGCAGGCGCGGTGCTTGACTGCGAATACTTTGCAGAAAACCCGAAAATTCAAGCCGTGCTTATGGGCTGGCAGGCAGGTATGGAGGGCGGCGGCGCCGTTGCCGATATACTTTGCGGCGATGTTAACCCCTCCGGAAAGCTCCCCGACACACTCGTTAAAAGCTATGACTGTTACCCGAGCAAAGCCGACTACGAAGCGAGCTTTGACTATGTGGATTACAGTGAGGATATTTATGTCGGCTACCGTTATTTTGAGACGGTGGCGGGCAAAAAGGACTGTGTGCGCTACCCGTTCGGCTTCGGTCTTTCATATACCGAATTCGATATAAGCGGAGCATTCTGCGGCGAAAGCGACGGTAAAATTGTTGCGGTATGCACCGTTAATAATACGGGCAAGGTCGCAGGCAAAGAGGTCGTGCAGGTTTACTGCTCCGCACCGCAGGGCAAGCTCGGCAAGCCCGCAAAGGTGCTCGGCGGCTTCAAAAAGACGAAGCTGCTCGCGCCCGGTGAAGCCGAAACGCTCGCAATCAGCTTCGATATAAGCTCAATGGCGAGCTTTGACGATACGGGCAAAATCAAAAAATCCGCATACATACTTGAAAAAGGCGAATATGAGTTTTATTTGGGCAATTCTTCCGAAAACGCAAAGAAGCTTGAATTCGTTTATGTTGTTAAGGAAGACACCGTTACAGAGCAGTTAAAGAATTGGTGCAAGCCCTTTAAGCTTGAAAAGAGGATGCTTGCAGACGGCAGCTACGAAAAGCTCGCCACGGGCGAAAGCGAATATTATTACGGCGCAAACGAGCCGACGGGCGCAAAAGCACCCGAAAAGCCCGTAATGTTTGACAGAGTAAATGAAGACATTACCATGGACGAATTCGTTGCGCAGTTCACCATGGATGAATTAAAGGATTTTGTTGGCGGTCAGCCGACCACGGGCGTTGCCAATACGGGCTGGTTCGGCGGCCTTAAACGGCTCGGCGTACCCGCCGTTCCCACGGCAGACGGTCCTGCGGGGCTGCGCCTGAACACCGAAACGGGCATACCCACAACTGCCTGGCCCTGCGCAACCTTACTTGCGGCTACATGGGATGAGGAGCTTGTGTTTGAGGTGGGCGCCGCCGCCGCTTCCGAACTGCGCGAAAATAACATCGGTATATGGCTTGCACCGGCTATGAACATTCACCGCAATCCCCTTTGCGGCAGAAATTTTGAATATTTTTCCGAAGACCCGCTGCTTGCCGGCAAAATGGCGGCAGCCGAGGTTCGCGGCATACAATCGCAGAAAATCGCAGTTTCGTTAAAGCACTTTGCCTGCAACAACAAAGAGCCGAACCGCTTCGCGTGCGACTCGCGCCTTTCGGAGCGTGCTCTGCGCGAGATATACCTCAAAGGCTTTGAAATCTGCGTAAAAGAAGCGCAGCCGTGGTCTATTATGTCATCATACAACCTCATAAACGGTCAGCACACCTCCGAAAGCTATGAGCTGCTTACGGGCATACTCAGGGATGAATGGGGCTTTAAGGGTATGGTGGCTACCGACTGGGGCGTGAAAAACGATCCGGTCAAAGAAGTAAAAGCCGGCAACGATTTGAAGATGCCCGTCGGGTACCCCGATGACCTGCAAAAAGGTCTTGATGACGGCAGAATCACAAGAGCCGACCTTGAGCTTTGCGTAAAGCGCATACTTGAAATGTTTACAAAACTTGCATAAAGGAGCTTTTATTATGGATAAGAAAGTAAAAATAGGCGTGTTCGGCGGGCACAGAGGATTTACGATGATAGACCAGCTCCTCAATCACCCCGATGCAGAGCTTGTTGCGGTTTGCGACAAATACACTCCCCTGCTCGACAAGGTTACAAAAGCCGCCGAGGAGCACAACATAAATGTTGCGGTTTACACCGATTTTGAAGATTTTATAAAGCACGATATGGATGCGGTTGTGCTCGCTAACTACGCGCACGAGCACGCGATTTATGCAATTAAATGCCTTGACGCCGGTAAGCACGTTATGAGCGAGGTGCTGCCCGCCGAAACTCCCGCACAGCTTGCAGAGCTTGTTGATGCGGTGGAAAGAACGGGGCTTATCTACACCTACGCCGAGAACTACTGCTATATGAAAGCTCCGTTTGAAATGCGCAAAAGGTACGCCGCCGGCGATGTGGGTGAGGTGCAGTATGCCGAGGGCGAGTATATTCACGACTGCTCAAGCATCTGGCACGAAATCACCTACGGCGAAAAAGACCACTGGCGCAACCGTCTGTTTGCAACATTTTACTGCACACACTCCTGCGGCCCGCTTATTGCGATTACGGGCCTGCGCCCCGTAAAAGTGGTTGGCTTCGAAACAAACCCGAACTGCGAAGAAAAGCAGCGCAGAATAGGCGTTACGCGCAGCACCGGTATTGAGATGATAACCCTTGAAAACGGCGCGATATGCAAGAGCATTCACGGCGGACTCAAGCGCGAGCCCGGCAGCATAAACTACCAGGTTTACGGCACAAAGGGTATGATGGAATCCAAAAAATACAATGATGAGGAATTCAATATGTACCGCGAGGGCGCAAAGCTCTGCCAAGGCGATTGGGTAAAATATGACCCCGAAAACGAAATAGGCAGCGATATTGCAGTAAAAGCCGAGGGGCACGGCGGCTCCGACTTTTACACCACGCATTTCTTTGTTGAGAAAATTCTCGGCAAGCCCGACGGCAAGTGGGCAATAGATATTTACACCGCCTGCGATATGGGGCTTTGCGGTCTTATGGCGTGGCGCTCGGTGCTTGCAGGCAATATGCCCATGGAGGTACCCGATTTCAGAATCAAAGAAGTGCGCGACAGATACAGAAACGACAACGGCTGCTGCACTCCCGAGGTTGCGGGCGACCAGCTTATGCCCGTTACCACCTACAAGCTGCCCGAGCATTCCG
>JAZUJG010000304.1:0-2295 GCA_045642645.1 Acutalibacteraceae bacterium
GTATTGCAGCGCGGCACCTGCGGCGCAGGCGAACTGCACATTCGAAAACGATTCCTTCTGCGACTTGAAATTCGGTATTATGCCGTTGCGCGCAAAGGTGTGGAACAGCACGGGAAACACGTGCTCGCCCGAAAGCGAGACCGCGCCGCGCTCCATAAGCTTTTCTTTATACTCTTTGAGCTGTTTGTTCAGCAAATCGCCCTGCCCGGTAACGCTTTTGGTATCGGCATTTTTGAAAACGGGCGGATTTAATTTATACTTGCTCGACATTCTTATGGACAGATTTCTGTTTATGATAACGTGCTCAAACTCATCGTACATAACACCGAGAAAATTGCCCGCGCTCGCAAGTGCTTTCAGAAATTCAGCGGGTATATCGAGCCTGTGTACGCCCTCGGAATGAGTACCCCAGTCGAAGCCGTCGGGCGTTTCGGACTCATAGCGGAAATTCTGTTCCTCAAAATTCGCAATAAAATCCGCGCCCAGCTCCTTGATGGCTTTCGCCGCCGTGCGTGCTTTTTCGCAGCTTTCCTTGACTGTATCACCCAACGGGTCAATATGGCAGAGTATAAAATCCACTCCGCCGCCTCTTTTGGCAGGTACATCGAAGGACGGATTTTTTTCGAATAATCTGTTTGCATTTGTATGGTAGCCGATAAGCAGTTTTTTGTTCAGAGCCATAATCTTCTCCCAAAGCTTTTTTTAGAATATAACATATAATCCGCATTCTGTCCACAAAAGCTGCCGAAAAACAACATATTTTATGTGAAAATTCATACTTTTAAGAAAACTTAACTTGCACTTTTAATACAATACATTTATAATTATGGTAACAAACTCAAAAAAGGAGTCTTATTTATGAGTTCAAAAGCACTCAAAAACAAAAGTCCTTTGCTTGACCGCGACCTTCCGCCCGAGCAGAGAAAAAATGTCACAAAGCTTGAATATGTAAGTATCTGCTTTGCGCGTATAGGCGGTATGTTCGGCACAACGCTTACAGGCACTCTCGCCGCCGCATTCCTCTATGAGCTTTATTTCGGACCCGTTGGCGTGGGCAGCGATGAAATTGCCAAAATTTCCGCCAAGCAGACCACAATTACCACCATACTCGGCATATTTTTGCCGCTTATTGCCGGCGTTGTGGTGCAGAAGTGGAAAAGCCGCTGGGGCAGATACCGTCAGTGGTACATAATCTGCCTTATTCCCATATTCATACTCACTGTTTCGTTCTACTATGTCCCTAAGGGCTGGACGGTTGAGCAGATGACATGGCTGCGCTACGGAATTGCCGCACTGCAGACGGTGTTTAACGCCTTCAACAACCTCGGTCAGAATGTTACGCAGGTTATTTCCCCCAATATTAAAGAGAAAAAGCTGGTCGCTACCGTTTGGCAGCTTTCATACTATGTCGGCTACGGCGGAGCATATATTGCCACATTCGTTTACGGTCTGTTCAGCGACGACAAAAACGCAATGTATATGCGCCTTGCAATAGTTGCCGCCTGCGTTACCATGGTGGGCAACCTCATGGTAGGTCTTTTCTGCAGAGAGCGTATTGAGCTTCCCAAAAAGAAAAAGGTTTCGATTTCAAAGTCAATGTTCCAGCTTTTCAAATACCGCAACTACCGCGCCTACTGGTATATGCAGTGGGTAAATGTACTTGCAAACCTCGGTAAATTTTCCACACTGCTTGCGGCTATCACCGTAGGCTCATCAAAGAATCTGCTGCTTACCATACCCACGGCGGCAGGCACGGTCGTAGGCAATATTATATGCACAAAGCTTTCGCAGAAGCACGAGCCCACAAAGCTCCTCAAATTCTGCGGTATTTACTCCATGGCGGCGGCTGCGCTCGTATTCGGCACCTGCTTTATTGAAGCTAAAATGGGTATTTATTTCTTCAGCGGCTGGAACAGTGCATTCTTCTACACCTTCTATTTCCTGTTCGGTGTAGGCGTGGGTATTCAGGAGCTTTCCACAAGCCACCTTGCAGTTGAGTATTTAGATTACCTCGAATGGCAGACCGGCGAAAGACTTGAAGCCATTCAGGGCGTTATTCCCGGCTGGATAGACTCCGCTTTCGGCTATGTAAAAGAACTGCTCATCCCGTTCGTTCTTGCGTGGATAGGCTACAAAGCCTCCGCCGACGGCGACCTTGTAAAGACAATGCAGGCAGAGCCCACCTACCTCGACACCTGCCTGTGGCTGCTTGCGCTGCTTGTATTCACATACGCGCTCAGCAACTTCTTCAAAGCGATCATCCTTAAATTCCTTTATAATGTTGAGGGCGAAACC
>JAZUJG010000305.1:0-2596 GCA_045642645.1 Acutalibacteraceae bacterium
GCACGGGGCATGTTATGGCTGATGCTGCAAGAAAAATAGTTGAAATACGCGATAAAAACAAATAACACAAAACGGATTGTGACGGAACTGTACCGTCACAACCCGTTATCTTTGTATTTAATTTGCCGCTATTTCATAGAACACTACGCTGTTTGCGGGGATTGTGCAATCGAATGAAAGACTGCCGTTTTCGACCTTGCCGTTTTCGGAGACGGGTGTAAGCTGAGCATTTTGCTCGTAGCCGTCGCGGTGGGCGTTCCAGAACTCTCTCGCCTGCTCATCCTCAAGCACAACGGCACTGTCGACCTGAAAATCATCGGGCGACCAGCTGAAGCATTCATCGCCTATATTTGCGGCTTTTCTGTCCGCCTGCCATTCGTCAAAGAAATTGCAGTTATCGTCAACGGCGTATTTTGTAATTTTGACATTTTTGCCGTCGAGCGCAGGCACATTAACATCGAAATGAACATTGGCAGCTGCGGCGTAATCGAGGTCATATTTAAAATTATAAGCCATAATGCGCAGGGTGTTCGTGCTTTCATCAAACGCCGAAATGCAGTCGAATTCCGCTTTTTTGTCGTGCTTATTTGCGGTAACGGATATATCGGTTAGCTTCGCGCCCTTGAATTTGCTGAAATTTTCGGCAACATGGTAGCTTACCGACGGAAAGCCGTTTATTGCGCCGCCGCTTAAATAACCCCACGATGAGAAATAATCTATGTTATTTCTTATGCAGGTCACAATAAGCCTTGCATCATACGCGCCCTGCAAGGTGTAGCCGCTCATTCTCGTGAGCAGATCGGCGCTGTTTTTACCGCTGTTTACACCGCTTAAAATTCTGCCCTCGTCAATACCGCAGAAAATATCAAGCCCGTATTTTGCGGCGGCATCCTGAAGGTATGCGGCGGTTTCGGCAAGAGTTTTGCCGCCCGTAGGTGTTACGGGATCCGAATCATAGAATGAAGCATTCAAAAAACAGCACCTTGTACCGGTTTTGCCCGTGGCATAGTTCTTTTCTTCCGCAACGTGCTTAATAAAGAGTTTCTCATCCCAAAGCCCCTCGGTAACGGTCATACTGTGAGCACCCACGCAGATTTCATTACCGAACACATCGGTAAGCGCCTTTACGGTGTAATCGTAAAGCTTGCAGTATTCGACCGCGCTTTCGGCAGGATCGCCGCTTTTTGCCATAAACCAGTCGGCATTTTCATATTCGGTCATACAACCGAAGCGCCAGGTATTGAAATCTTCATCGGGAAACGCCTCTTTGAGCGCGAGTGCAAGTGCTTTTATGTAATCGTAATACACATTGTAATCATCCGGCGGGTAAATATTCATAGAAAAACCGCCGAGCTCGGCACCCGAGGTATATTTCATAGGCACGCCGCCCAATTTCAAATGCGGCTTTGCGCCGAGTGCAAGAACTCCCCTGCACTTTTCTATGAGCGAATCGAACTTATAATCATCGAGCACCGAGGTATCCTCGGGATTTTCGAACAAATCGCGTGCATATTCGCCGCCCGAGCACTGCATAAGCTGAATATACTCAACAAATTTAAAGCAATCGTACTTTTCGTTGTTGACCGCACCGATGAACTCACCGCCGCCCCACGAATTTATATTGCTGACTATGTTGTGAATCGGCTCGCCGCCGAATTTCGAGGCATCGACCGTAACGGTCGCATCAAACGGTTTGTTGCCTGCACAACCGCCTGCCGCGGCAAGCAGCGCAACTGCGGCGCAAGCGCCGACTGCGCGTTTAAATGTTTTCATAAGCACCCTCATTTCTTTAAATCTGTCTTTTTGACGGCAAACAACCTTGAATTTATGAACAGCATAAGCTGATTGAGGCTTTCGGGCGAAAGCGAAGCCTTTGGTACAGCCACGACCTGCCTGCGCCCGCTTTCAAACAACAGCATTTCGCGCGTTTCCAATACGGATTTCACATTTTCGTAGCGAAGCGAGGTTTCTGTTATTTCAAACGGCGTTTCTATACGGCAGTAATAGTAATCGTCATAAAAAGCAACCGTAAGCGAAGCATTCAGCAACGGCTCAAAGGATTTTCTCATCTTCTGCGGTGTGAGCCGGAATTCTATAACACAAGCCGCCGCACCGTAAAGCAAAGCCGCGACAAAGAATATGATGCCGTTTGCATCACCCATAATTATTGAAACCAAGCCATAAATGAGCAGCGCCGCCACCATAAAAGCAAAAATGACTATTCGCGTAAAATACGCCTTATGGTTATAATACTTGCAGCTTGCGTATGCCAGCACATCGGCAATTTTATCATCAAAAATAAATTTTGAGGTTATGTTCATACAATCACCGTCCGCAAAAATATTATCATAAAAGCCACTGAAAATCAATGCAAAAAAATTCGGCTCTTCGCCGAAACGAAGAGTCGAATTTTTGGAAAGAGAAAATGAAATGTGTTTGCAACCAATGTCTGATATATTTATATAACATTGTTGTTGCATCAACTTCATATTTTTGTGAACAAATTGTTAACAAATGTTACAAACTCTTGTCAAAAGCCCGAAAATGCCGTTATTTCACCATTAAATCGCTTATAAGTCTGCTGAATTCGGCAGGT
>JAZUJG010000306.1:0-5672 GCA_045642645.1 Acutalibacteraceae bacterium
TTTCAAATTCTTTTGTGAGTGCATTTTTTGCGCGGTGCAGAAGCACCGAGGTGTTGTTTTTGCTTTTGCCGATAATTTCGCTTACGCCCTCTATCCCCTCGCCCTCAAAATAGACGAGCCACAAGACGCGTCTGTATTCGGGGTTCAGCTTCTGCATGGCGGCGTAAAGCCGGAAGCGGTCCTCGCTCTCATCGCAAAGCGTTTCGGGCAGAGGCAAATCGTCGGGAATCGCGGCGGCTTCCTCCACGGGAACGGCGGCAAGCTTCTTTTCTTTGCGCAGGTAATCGAGCGCGGTGTGCCTGCCTATTGAATAAAGCCATGTTTTGAACTCCGATTTACCCGAAAAACGCGGCTTTTTCACATAGATGCGCACAAAGGTTTCCTGCACCAAATCCTCGGCGGTATGAAAATTATTTACATAGCCGTTAAGAAAATAAATAAGCCCGTCTTTATAGAGCCTTACAATTTCGGCAAATGCCTCCCTGTCGCCGCCGAGGAAACGGCGGTAGACGGCTGCACCGTTTTCCATGGAATCCCTCCCTTGTGAAAGATCTTTCACCCGTTAGTCGCACAATACGGATATATATTACACCTTTTTTCTGTAAAATAACGGAAAATTTTTGATTAAACCGCAAAATCGTGAGCATAATACTTGCGAGGTGAATATTTATGAAATTATCGCAAAAAGAATCAGACCTTATGAAAGACCTTAAAAAGCAGGAGCAGCTCTGTATCGACAAGTACACAAAAAGTGCCGAGAGCGCCTCCGACGCGCAGCTCAAAAAGCTGTTCAAAAAAATCGCTTCCACAGAGCAGAAGCACCTGAAAACCCTTGAACAGATAGAAAAGGGCACCTGCCCGAAGCTCGCGGGGAGCAAGGCGCAGATGCCGGAATTCAAGGCGACCTACAACGCAAAGCAGAACGCCGACAAGGAAAACGACTGCTATTTGTGCAACGACCTGCTCACAATGGAAAAACACGCATCGCATCTGTATGACACGTGCGTGTTTGAATTCGTAAGCGACCCCGTGCGCGGCGTGCTCAACCTTATACAGAAGCAGGAGCAGGAACACGGCAAGATGATTTACGATTATATGAAGGCTAACTCCATGGCAGCGTAAATAATGAATAACGCATAACGAATAATGAATAATTTCGGGGCGCAAAGCGCCGGATTGTAATTAAGAGTTAAGAATTATGAATTAAGATGCATTCATTAAAAATCGCGTTGATTGCGGAAATCAACGCGGTTTTTTATTATGTGTCAAAAACTTTCATTGATACAGTAGTATCTGTTCCCGTTCGCATCAAATATCAAAGCCACCCAATGCGAGCATTGCCCGGTTTACAATATTCATTCCATTTCGGTTTTCACAAAGCAGCTGCGGTAAAAATCAATAAACTCATCCTCGTTATTGCAGCTTATGTCAATATCCATATCCGCAAACCAGCAAAAATCAATTTTCTTTTCGGCTTTATATATCAAAACAAAACCGAAGGTCTTTTTTGTTTCTTCCAAAATATCTGCCGAATAATATACATCCGCATCGGCTTTGCCGATTTTGCAATCGGTGAATTTCGGCACAAGCTTTGTGTCCTCGCTTATTCCCTCAACCGCTTGTGTAAAGGCGGCATCGTCGTAACTGCACTTTTGCGTCATTATATATGATGTAAAAACCACTCTGTTTCGTATATCGCAGAAGTAATTTACCGTTTTTGCCGTTTCGGTATATTTTTGAACATTGCCGTAATACTCGGCAGGCGTACACAATTCCCGAAAACCGAACTTTTCATTCCATTTTTCACCGAATTCGGCAAAACCCTTTTCGGTCGTTATTTGGGTGCAGCCCGATAATGAAAAAATGCAAACCAACGGCAACAGAACGCATAATAATTTTTTCATATTTGTTACCGACCTTTCTGAGTATATTAAAAATTATGCATTTCTCAAATTGAAAAGTCAATTAAAAATCAGTTTTTTTACTTTTATTTAACTTTTTCGTAATAAATCCGCGTATGTGTGTTTTTCAAATCAGCGCGGAAAATGAAAATGCCGCACAACAAATAAGGGGCTGTCGCATTTAGATGCAGAAAGCGGTTTCTTCGCCCCGACGGCGTATATGGATACTCCGAGTGGGCGAAAAAACGCTTAGAAAAACACATAAAATCACAATTTTATAAAAATATAATGGCTTTATGGTTTATTAAACGCTTAATTCACCGTAAAGCCATTGTCTTTTATTATTCTGTTTTTCGTTCTGCGCTAAATGCGACAGCCCCTTTTGAAATATATGTTATATTCATCTGTCAATCGCTGCGCGATTGACCCGGGCGGCGCGGGAGTGCCGCCCGTACAATTCGTTCTGAATTTACGCGTGGTAAACCGCGAGGTTATGCGGGAGGCACGGGGTGCCTCCCCTACAATTCGCTCTCATTTTTCGTATTTGAAAACCGAAAAACCATAATTCTTAATTCATAATCCTTAATTCTTCTTGTCCGCCAATATGATTTTCTTCATACCCTCGACTGCGGTTTTTACGGCTATTGAGGTATCCTCGTTCTGCTTCTGGTCAAGGCCTGCCGCCTCGCGCTCCTGGTTCCAAATCACGTGGAAGCACGAGCCGCATCTGCATTTAAGCGCGCTCGCCACCACGAACAGCGCGGCGGATTCCATTTCGCTCGCCTTAACGCCGAGGCGTTTCCACGCCTCCCACTTTGCAAGAAGCTCATCGGCAACGGGCATTCTTGCGGGGCTGTGCTGACCGTAGAACGAATCCTTGCACTGCACCACGCCCGTGTGAACACTTGCGCCGAGCTCTTTTGCGGCATCGCGCAGGGCGATTATGATATCGGGGTCGGCTACTGCGGGGAACTCTATGGGTGCATATTCGCACGAGGTGTGCTCAAAGCGTATTGCGCCCGTAGCTACTACAATATCGCCCGACTGCACGTCAAGGTCGATACCGCCGCAGGTGCCCGTTCTTATGAATGTATCGGCACCGATATTGTGAAGCTCCTCCATAGCTATTGCGGAGGAGGGGCCGCCTATGCCCGTAGAGCAGGCGGTAACCTTTTCGCCGCAGAGGTAGCCCGTGTAAATATTGAATTCACGGTTATAAGCGACCTGCTTTGCATCGTCGAAAAGCGCGGCTATGGCGGGTATTCTGCCCGGGTCGCCCGCAAGTATTACATACCTGCCCACATCGCCCTCAACGCATTTTATGTGAAACTGTTTTTCCTGTTTCTGCATTTAAGACACCTCTTTTAACGGATTCCATTTTCCTTTGAAATAATAAGTGATATATAAAACGAACAGCATAACATTGTTGCCTATCATACAGCCCCATGCCGAAACAAGTGTGCCGTTCATAATATATGCGAAAATAAATGTGCCGAGTATGCGCACGCCCCACATACAAATCACGTTGAATTTGAACGGTGTTTTCGTGTTGCCCACGCCGAGCAGAACGCCCTCGATTATAATGGAAACACCGTAAACAGGCTCAGAGACCGCCACCATTCTGAGCACCCTGCTGCTTAAACCTATTACCTCGGCATCCTTTGAAAATATGCCCGAGAGCTGCGGTGCGAATATGAAAAGCAATGTGCCCGAAACCGTCATAAGAAGCACTTCAAGCGCAAGGTTTACGCGCATCTGCTCGCGCATACGCCTGCCGTCGCGCGCGCCGAGTGCGTTGCCCGCAAGCGTTGCCGCCGCGCTCTGCATACCGTAGCCGGGAATATAAAATGCCGATTCCACGGTATTTGCCACGGTGTGCGCCGCCGTAGAGACCTTGCCGAGCGAATTTATGATGCCCGCAAACGCCACATAGCCGAAAGATGTGCAAAAACGCTGGCACATATTCGGCACGGCGATTCTGAAAACGGGTTTAAGGTACTGCATATTCGGTTTCAGGCTTCTGCCGCGAGGTGAAAGCTCGGGATGACTAAAGAGCTTTACGGTCATTATGATGCCGCCCGCCGCGTAAGAAATTGCGGTTGCCGCCGCCGCGCCGAGCACGCCGAAGCCCGCGCCGTATATTGTAAATGTACCGCCGAAAAGCCCAACCTCGCGCGTGGGGTAAATAAGCAGAAAATTCAGTATGATGTTCACGGCGTTGACCGCTATGCCCGCAAACATCGGTGTTCTTGAATCGCCCGAAGCGCGAAACACCGTGCTGAAAATTATTTCAGCCGCCCTGAACACCATGGGCGTGTATATAATGAAAAAGTATTTTGAAGCAATATCGCGTATTTCGGGGTCGATATTCATAAGCACGGGCACGGCTTTGCTCAGTGAAAGCGTTATTACCGTAAGCACCGCGCCCGCCGCAAGCGCCACCGTAACTGCCTGCGATGCGGCATCGGCGGCTTTTTTCTTATCGCCTGCGCCGTATGCACGGGCAATTACCGCAAGAAAGCCTATGCCGAGCGCCGAAACGGTGCTGCTTACAAGCCAGTTGACCGTGGATGTGGAGCCGACCGCCGCCGTTGCAACCGTGCCGAGCGAGCCGACCATGGCGGTATCTATATACTGCACGGCGGTGTGCAGAAATTCCTCAAGCATGGTTGGGCCCGCAAGGGTGAATATGGCGGCGATAAGCTTTCGTTTTTCTTTAAGACTCTGCATAGTTATCAAAAGCCGTCGCAGAAGAAGCAGACCGACGGAGTGAACACCTTAAAGAAATCGGAATCGGCGTTTATAATCTGCGCGCCGTTTATGTAGGAAAGCTCCTTTGCGCCGCGTACACCGCGCAGCAGCACGACCGAAGCGTTGCCGTCAAGCACGATATCGGCATCGCCGTTGTCGTTTTTCGTGATATCGGCTTTGCCGTTTTCGTAATTCACGGTGTAAACGCCGCAGCTGCGCTCAATATTATCGTTGATTTTAAGAGTAAACGAGCCTTTGCCTTCGGGGTATGCGGTTTTTTCAAGCACGCTTTGCACATTGAATATGCGCACCGCGCCCACGCTGTAAGCGCGGATTTTCAGCTTTTCGTAATCGGCAAGCAGATGCACTATCGGGCAGTCCGCAGGCAGCTTGCAGAAAATCACATTTTTATAATTGCCGCCGTAAATGCGCAGAAAGCCGAGTATGCCCTCAAGCGAAGCACGGCAGGAATATGCAAGCTCGGTAACGGTAACCGTACTGTCATCTCTGGCGCAGACGAATGTTGCATAGGCGCGTATTTTGCCGTTTTTATCGCGCCAGAGGTATGTATACCTGCCCGTGCCGTACGGGTTTTCGGGAAAATAGTAACCGTCCTCGCGCAGAAAATCAAGCTTGCAGCCGTGTGCAAATGTGTTGTAGAATTCAAGCACCTCGGCAAGATTTTTGCCCTCGTAAAGCTCGGCGGTGCTGTACGGTATATTGCGCAGAGCCGAAAACGGCGCATTGATTTCAAGGCAGTCACCCGCACTTTCGTAACCGAACTGTCCGTAATAATCGGCATTGAACGGGTACAGAATTGCAATATCCCACTTGTTTTTTTCGGCAAGAGCGCCGCCGACCTCGTTCATAATTTCACGAATCGCACCGCGGCGGCGGTATTCGGGCTTTGATGCCACGCCGCCTATTGCCGCGCACGAAAGCGCCGTGCCGTTAAAGGAAACCCTGCGGTCGTAGACTTCCATATCCGCCATAAGCTCGCCCGTTTCTTCATCAAAAGCG
>JAZUJG010000307.1:0-6176 GCA_045642645.1 Acutalibacteraceae bacterium
CGTTTTTATAACGGATATTCAGAGGAAGATTGCCGTTGCCTCGCGGTTCCCCGATGCGAAAATTCAGAATGACCCGTACGGGCGGCGCTCCCGTGCCGCCCGGGTCAATCGCCCGGCGATTGACAGATGAAAACAACATAAATTGCAAAAACAACGCTGATTTGTGAAAATCAGCGCGGTTTTTACTTTTGACTTTTATTTAATCAACCCCGTAAACACCATATCAAGTATATTCAGTATAATTTCAAGGAATTTTTTGAAGAATGAAGCTATGCCGCTTTCTTTTACTTCGGTCTCACCGAGTGCGGGGAGCGTAACATCTCTGTCGGCGGGGGCATTGTCATAGGTGTATTTATCAAGCAGCGGGTAAAGCACCTTTTCGGCAACCTCGTAGGAATCCTCGCTGCCGGCGGCTGAAAACCATCTGTTGAGCGCATCGCTTTCGGCACCTGCATTTGCAGAGGTAAAGGCGAATATTTCATCCGCAATATGACCTTCGACATTTGCGAGTATATATTCAAGCCCCGTATTCAGTCCCTTAACGAACAGCTCGCCCTCAACGGCTTCGCTCGACGGCAGGTTTTCATCGCCGTAGTAATGCAGCGCAACAAGTGCGGTCGCAAGGTCCACAAGTGATTTATACTCGCTCTCGGGAATGGCTATGCCCTTTTTGGCGGCAAGTGCTTCTATGCTCAATTCGCCGCTGCCGTCATCGTAAAGCGGCATTTTGAGTGCATCGTTTACAAATGTCATAAGCGAATCTATTTCGCCTGCGAGCAAGCCCGTTTCGGCTTTGAGCTTGCCTTTTATGAAATCGGGCGAGGTGTATTTAAGAATTTTTTCTTCAATGGAATACCTGAAATAGCCGTAGGCATAGGCGTTGTAGTCGGCTGCCATTAAATCAAGCTGTGCCTGAGTGTAGCCGTCTTTAAGCGAACTGAAATCGCACTCGTCGATACTGTTCATCTCAAGTGTAACGCCGCTTTTTGAATATGTAACCGTGCGGTATTCAAGCGGATATGACGAAAGCGAGGTGGTGAGCACATCGTAAACGGTGTTGCCGTTTTTACCCACGAATTTCGCAACATCGTTGCCGTGCTCGTGGCCCGTAAACACATACTGTATGCCCCAGTTACAGAACTTTTCGGCAACATCCTCGTAATTTCTTACGATGAAATCGCTCATAAGAATTTTACCGAGGTACAGATGCTCGAGAAGCGGATGGTGCATTGAGTAAATAATCTCTTTACCGTCGGCACGCGCCGCCTGCACCTGCTCGTCTATCCAGCCGAAAAGGCGGTCGGTGAGTCCGTCGCCGTCATCGCCCGGCTCGGTGGAGTCAACTGCTATAAGGCGGTAGTCATTCGGTAAATCCGCGGTATATGAGCCGGTTTCGCCGTCAACCGCAAGGGCGTTTTTATACGAAACATTGTTGTAATACTCTTTAAATTCTGCGGGAGTGGTATGGAAATAGTCGTGGTTGCCGGGTACGACATAGACCTTTATGCCCGTTTCTGCGGTGAAATCTTCAAACACGGATGAAACATAGGTATGCTCCTCGGCTGTGCCGGAGCGCGTAAGGTCGCCGGAAACAAGCACGAAATCAACATTCTGTGCGGCGGCTTTTGCGAGAAAGCTTTTAAGAAGACCGGGTGTTTCATCATAAAGGTTACCGGAGCCGCCCGCGTGGAAATAAAGCTCATTTTCGGGGAAATTGTGTTCAAGTGATGCCGAGCCGTTGCATTCCGCGTGAATATCGGTGGTAACGGCAAAGTAAACGGAATTGTCCGCCGCCGAAACCGAGATGCACACAGAGCAGAAAACAAGCGCAAGCACCAATAAAACCGCAAGTGTTTTTCTGAGTGTTTTTTTCATACAATCCACCTCATTCATATCAATACAATTCTTATTATAATCAAAATGCGATTTTTTTCAATAAATAGTGATAAATTTTACATTTTAATATTCACTTTTTATTTTCTTTTGTTATACTGTTATTCATAAGAGGGTATTCTTATGGAAAAATCTCAAACCAAAGGTATGAAAATACTGTCAATCATTATCGCAACATTGGTCGGCGGTAAGTGCGCTCGCATTCTGGGAACTCGGGAAGAATTGAAATTCCAATTGAGAAACATTCATAAAAACAACGGCTTTACGGTAAAGCGTTTTCAACCGTAAAGCCGTTTGTTTTATGAAATTCTGATTATATGCGTTTTTGTATGCATTATTTTGTTAAAGGTCGTTTGCAATGAATCGTGAACAACATTTTGTTGTCAGTTTACATTTACCGCCCTTTCGACCAATGCACAGTCAAGTACATCAATATACCCGTCGCCGTCAACATCCGCTACCGCAATTTTATAATTATCGTCGGGCTCGGTATCTGCCGGGACAGTATTTTCAGCGCTCAACGCAAGATTCACTGCGAATGAATAGTCATCTGCAAGATATACGCCGTCACCGTTTGAGTCGCCTGCTTCATAAAGCACGGCATCCTTAATCACAATACCGTCAGCGGCAACCTGTACGCTGTAATACCTTGATGTGTAACCAGGCTTTGAAGCGGCAAGAACATAGCTGCCCGCCTCAATATCCGACAATCTGTAAGGAACCGTTTCGCCCGGAGCGGCAAGTGTTTTAATAACTGTCTGACGGCTGATGTCAAGAAGCTGCACGGTGGTATCAAGCTCGCTGCCGCCTATGGAAACGACCTTGCCGTAAACGCTGTGGTTTTCCGCGAACTCAGCCGCAACAGTAACATCCTGCGTCGGCATTGTAAATGTAATTGTATTGCCGTTTTGCGCTGCAGGCACAACCGTACTGTCGGCAGCAGTTACCGTCAGAGTACTGAATACCCAGCCGTTTGCAGGCGCAACTGTAAGTGTTACAAGTGTTTCGGCTGCCGCGGCTTGAGGATCTGAGTAAACAATACCCTCGCCCGCAACATCAATATTGATTGAATATGTGCCGTCGGCACTTTTATCGCCAAGCCTGATTTGACGTGTCGCGCTGTCATATATTATATACAAACCGTTATTATCGGAACTGAAAAATTCAGAATAATCATCAACATTTTCGCATATAGGGTTGGTTATCGTCTGCCTTCTCACGCCTATGCTCATTCCGTCAGCAGGTGCTGAATCCCCCGTGCCTATTCTTATAAATCCGTCGGTGTTGGAACCGGTCTGTACATTACATTCTTTATCGCCGGCAGCAACATACTCTGCATACGCCGCCGTATTATCGCGAATTACGGCTGTACCGCCAACTGTCAGCGGACCGCCGACTGCGTAAACTCCGCCCGCATACATACTTGTTGTATTATACTTGATTTCGCCGCCGTAAACAAAAGCCTCACCGTTTAATCCGGAAGATGTTTCAACAATAAACACTCCGCCGCCGGAACCCTGATTTGTACCCTCGGCAAAGCAGCCGTTGCCGTAAATACCGCCGCCGTACATTGTAAATGTTCCGCTTTCAACGAACACTCCGCCGCCATAAGCATTTTTGGAAGATGAGCAATAATTACCTGCAATATTGCCGCCGTAAAGCGAACAGTTACCGCCGTTGATATATAACGCTCCGCCCTTTTGATTTGCAAAAGAAGATATCTGTGCGCCGCCGGTAATAACGCCGCCTTTAACGGTATGTACGGTATTTCCATTTTTTGCGGGCTGATATTTCCAGCATTTCAAGCCGTTGTTTACACCGCTGAAATAATGCTCGGTTTGCTTGCAGTCATATATATTAAGGTTACTCTCGCTGCCTACTGTAATCTGATTTCCGCCAAGCTCAATAACATGACCGTTCAGGCAGAGATTGACATCGCCCTGCGGGACTGCCCACGAGCTGCTTAACTCAACATTACTGCACAGCACATAATTACCTGCCAGTTTGGGAAGCGAAGCGGCATCGTACCACAAACTGAACTCTGCTGCGGCTTCGCCTGTGCCGTGGATATGCTGCTGTACGGTAAATTCCTTCTGCACCGAAACGGCATTTTCGCCGCTGCCGACACAGGCAACAGCAACATAATTACCCGGCTCGCTTATAGCGGCGGTAAGCGGATTTTCAAGGTCATCCGCTTTATAATAACTTATTGTCGGTTCCGATGCGCCGTTAGCACGCCATTCATAAAGTTCTGCCTCATCAAAGCAGCCGTATTCATTTAAAGAAAGCGAAAGCGGCTCTGTCAGATTACAGGCAATCGAATTGCCGCATTCAGCAGTAAATGCACCGTTTTCGGTATCCACACCGTAAGTAAAGGTATGCGGATGGCTGAAAATGCGAATAATAACAATACCGCTGCCGCCCGCACCGCCAAAACGATAAGTTTTGTTGCTGCTCGTTTTACCTGCCTGACCGCCGTTACCGGTATTTGCTTCGCCGGATTCCGCCGTCACATTTTCGGTATTTGCCAACTTACCGCCAATTCCGTAGACATTTCCGTTAAATTCACAAACAACGCCGCCTGCCGGAGTTCCGGCTGTCGGAGTAGATGATCCCTTACTGCCCCCGGCACCTCCGGAAGCTGAAATAGCACTGAAAGCAGCATCACTACTTGCTACGGTAGTGGCCTTACCGGCACGGCCCGCAGCACCCGAACTGGATGTTGAGGTGTTGGCATCACCGCCATAACCAACCGTAATATTAAGTTTGCTTCCGGCACTGATTTTATAAGTGCCCAGCACAACTTTGCCGCCGTTGCCGCCGCCGGCTTTTGCGGAAGTGCCCGCTGTAGCACCCGAACCGCCGCCGCCCACCGCAAAAATCTCTGCAGTGAGGTCTGCACTGACAGTAAGAGTGTTATCACCGGATGTTTTATAAGTGAGTATCATATCACCGTTTTTGTTGAAAATGCAGTCGGCACCGCCGTAATCGACAGAAGCACCGTGAAACTCCGCAGTACCGGCAAAAACATTTACTGCAGAAAACGGTATAATTGCCGCAATCATAGCAAGTGCGAGAAACACACTTACAATCTTTCTTCTCATTCTATTACCTCCAAAAAATTACGGTATTACAAATATCATTGTATAATTTTTTTTAGTAAAGTCAACTGTTTTTTATACTTTTTACATTTTTAACATACCCTACTCTTTTCCATTACAACGGTTAAGCCGATACAGTTTCGGTAATAATACAAAATTTTCAACAATATCCGATAAATTTTGCAATTTGATATTCACTTTTTATTTTCTTTTGTTATACTATTGTTCATAAGGAGGTATTCTTATGGAAAAATCTCAGACCAAAGGTATGAAAATACTGTCAATCATCCTCGCCACTTTAGTCGGCGGCTTTATGTGGCGCTGCCGCGGTGAAAGCGGCTGGGGCTCATCGTGGGGGCTTTACAGCGTGGGGCTTATGCTAATTCTGCTGATTTACCACTTCTACGGCAAGCGCAAGGGTATGAAATATGAGCTTATACCCATAGGCGCGCTGCTCACAGGGCTCGGCGTAACCGGCTATGCCACGGTCATTCACCAGATGAGCGGTCTTTTGGAAAGCGACCTGCCCTATCCGAAGGATGCGGCGCCCTCGTTTTTGCCGATAGACCCTTACAGCGGTATGGCTATTATACTTATAATGGGCTTTACGCTTGTGCCGTTCTTCTCGTTCTTTGTAGGCTCGCTGTTCTCCAAAAAGGATTATAAAATTCAGCACTACATAATCGCAATAGCAATATTCTTTGCGGTTTCGTATCTTGTTAAGGCAACTATTGCGCACCCGATTCTTAAAGCGATAAATCCCGACCAGGTGGAGTGCGCCGCGCTCGGCCTCAAAGAGTACGGCTTTAACTATGCAAGCCCTGCCGAAGCTTATATGAAGCATTTCGGCAACCGCGGCTGGACTCAGGATATTGCATTCTTTGAGAATTACTATATGAGTATTGAGCATATCGGTGATTTGTTTGCAACAGTTGCGGTTATGCTCTACCCGCTTATTGCATTCAAGGATAAGGTTACCACGGGCGTTGCGCTTATAATAAACGCCGGCACAAGCATTGTTACCACCGCCATGACGAGCCTGCTTGTGCTGTCATTTAACACGGGTCTGCTCGCAGATGTTGCCGCACCGCGTCCCCTTATCGGCTCAAACTGGGGACTTTGGGAATTCAGCACGGGCGCAGGCGTCGGCTTCTTTACAATGCTTGCGATTGCAATACTGCC
>JAZUJG010000308.1:0-1833 GCA_045642645.1 Acutalibacteraceae bacterium
TGCCGTCTATTTTTATATACCGGCGCATATTACTGCTGAAAATGTAACCGGGCTTAAATTCCTCCGCGGTAAAGTTTGCGGCAATGACCGCGGTATTTTCACCGGCGCACTCCGCGGCGACTTTTTCGCGGTACTCGTTAAGGCTTTTGCCGGGCATAAGCACCACAATGTTTTTGCCGCAAAGCTCGTTTTTCAGCTTTTCCGCCGCGGCGCTGTCATCAATGTAATTTTCAAGAAATCTGCGGTAGTAGCTTTCGGCGGCATCTTTAGTGAACACCGCCTTATCGTCGCTTGAAAGGCTCTTTAAGAGCTCGTTGAACGCCTTTACGGTAAGCGAATCCTTTTCGGCAAAATAAACGGCGTAATTCGGGTGGCAGCCGTTGCACGCCGAAAGGTACAGCGGCACGGAATAGCCCCAGAATTTCGTTTTGTAAATATCGTTGAGGTATTCGTCCATTATTTCGAGCATAGGCTCTATAAGGTAGCCTTTGCCGCGGTTTTCGTTAAGGTATTCGGCAAAGAGTTCAAGGTTGAGGTTGCCCGCGCCGCGCCCCATACCGAACACGCACGCATCTATGCATATATCGCGGTCAAGCTCCTCGTCGGCAAGCGCATCGGCGTTGCCGAAAGCCTGCTGCAGATTATTGTGCGCGTGGTAGCCGAGCACTGCACTTTTATTTAAAAATTCATCGGCAATGCGCGCATACCTCAAAAATGTTTTGCGCTTGATAACCCCGAATGTGTCAACAATCGTGAAGCCGTACGGCTCAAGGGCATTGAATTTTTTTATGATTTCGCAAAACTCGGCTTCGGTGTATCTGTCGATACCGACGGGGTTTACAAAAACCTTGTAGCCGCGCCCTATAAGCTCGCGGCAGTAACTGTAAGCATCATCGGTTTTATCCTTTTTAAAAATAACCCTTATGCCGTCTATGGAGCTGCCGTCGCAGTTCTTTATTCTTTCAAGCGGAACAGGTGCGCTCATATCGAGCATACCGAAATACAAAAGCCCGTCGGCTTTCGGCGTAATTACGCTTTTAAACGACTCCGTATCGGGAAAGACCGAACGGTTTTCATCGTAACTGTCGCCCTTAATAAACCCGACCTCGAACATTTCAATACGGGTGCGCGCGATTTTGGAGCAAAAGCCTTTTATTGTGGATTTGCCGAAAAGCCAGTCATTTACATAGCCGCCGTCACGCAAGGTGCAGTCAAGCAGAAAAATGTCACCCATATCGAAGCTCCTTTCGTTTTATTCATCAACAAGCGGTATAAGCATAATCTTTTTAAGCTCCTCGCGCGGCAAAAACGGCGCAAGGTCTTCAAGCGGCGGACTCACAAGCGTACCGTCCGCGAGCCGCTTGGTGCTGCTTTTCGGCTCCCACACCTGCTTTGTGTCGGTAAATATTTCGCAGAATACGGCGCCCTCTGCCGCGAGTGCGGTATCGACAGCGGCTTTCATCTCGGCATTGGAGCGCGCACAGAGGTATGTGTAGCCGAAAGCCTCCGCGAGCTTTTTGTACTCGGGGAACGAAAGGTCGCCCGACTCCTCGCCTATACCGACTTTGGTGTGCTCCTTAAACAGATTATTCTGCGTAATCCTTATGGAGTGGTAGCCGTTGTTGTTTATCAAAAATATTTTCACGGGCAAGCGGTTGGTGATAACCGTCTGCAGCTCCTGCAGATTCATCATAATACTGCCGTCGCCCTCAAGGCAAACCGTGGTTTTGCCGCCTGCGCCTATGCAGGTGCCTATGGCGGCGGGCAGAGCATAGCCCATACTCGCAACGGCGCTGTTATTCGCCATACGCGAGCCGCGCTGAATTCTGTAAG
>JAZUJG010000309.1:0-1603 GCA_045642645.1 Acutalibacteraceae bacterium
TATTAACACTTACTTCTCTGTAAGTACCAATCTCTTTAAGCTTAATCGCTCATTCGATACTGACGTATCACTTTTCCTTAAACTTCTTTCGAAGTCCGGATTACTTTCGCATTTATTTGCGCTCAAAAAAATCTCAAGGGTATTCTTTTACTTGTTGTTTAATTTTCAAGGTTCGTTCACTCTCGGGAGGGCTCCCTCTCGCGAGTGCTTGCCTATATTACCACTTCGCAATTCATTTGTCAAGCACTTTTTTCAAGTTTTTTTAAACTTTTTTAAAAGTTTTTTTCATCATTTTTAAAATCACAATATCTTGTGTTTATACCGTATCAACTATACAAATTTACTGTTCAGAAAATTGTAAAAACAATGTATAAACCTGATTTTTATGATAATTCTATTACAAATTACATTCAGAGGTGCATATATGAAAACATCTTTTTCTTCCGGCAGAAGCAATTTTTTCGTGAAATTCTCAAAACCGATTTCGGCAGTTCTCTGCCTCTTGTTATTTGCAGCCCTGCTGACCGTCGGCACATATAATGCCGACACTCCCGAAACGGCGCCGGTGCTTTCGCGCATAGGCTCGCGCGGCGACGAGGTGCGCAGAATACAGACCAAGCTCAAAAGCCTCGGCTTTTACACCGGCTCGGTCGACGGCATATACGGCACAAAGACGCAGAGCGCAGTCAAAAAGTTTCAGTCCTCGGACGGAATAACCCCAGACGGCATCGCCGGTCCGAAAACTCTTTTATACCTCGGTCTTGATTCCTCGCAGCCGTCATCGAGCCAATACAGTTCATCGGACGTTTACCTGCTTGCAAAGGTGATAGCTGCAGAAGCCCGCGGCGAGAGCTACACCGGTCAGGTCGCTGTGGGTGCGGTGATTCTCAACCGCGTTGAATCCTCATCATTTCCCGACACCGTTTCCGGCGTTGTTTACCAGAAGGGTGCGTTTTCGTGTGTAACAGACAGCAACTGGAGGGTTGAGCCCACCGCCGAGGCAAGAAAAGCCGCGCAGGATGCCATTAACGGCTGGGATCCCTCGGGCGGTGCGCTCTACTACTACAATCCTGCCAAAACTTCCAACAAATGGATTCGCACACGCCCCGTAATTACCACTATCGGCGCACACGTGTTCTGCCGATAATGCTTTTATATAGGTATATATAAATACCTTAATATATCACACACGCACTTTGCCCGCATATAATGGACAGAGTGCTTTTTTATAAAAATAATGCTTTTTCGCCTTGCAATCAACGGTATTTTATGTTATGCTATTATGGGGAAAATTGGTAGGCATATTTTTCAAAAATGCCGCCTTTCATAAATCGTTTCCTATTATCTTTGAAGGAGAGATGACAATGCAAAAGGTTCAGTTTACCGAAACCGTTTTGCGCGATGCGAACCAGTCGCTGATTGCGACCCGTATGAAGTTCGATGAATTCAAGCCGATTCTTGAAACCATCGACAAGGCTGGTTACTATTCCATTGAATGCTGGGGCGGTGCCACTTTCGATCCCTGCCTCAGATACCTTAATGAAGACCCGTGGGAAAGGCTCAGAAAAATCAAAGCCGCCTGCCCCAACACAAAGCTGCAGAT
>JAZUJG010000310.1:0-2810 GCA_045642645.1 Acutalibacteraceae bacterium
AACCACTGTGCCGCTCTCCCCGCCATAACCGCCGCCTATGCCTGCCGCTTCAAGACTCGAATTGTTGCCCAAGCCGCCGCCCGCTTCAACTACACCGCCATTTACAATAACCGTGCCGCCGTTGCCCGCAAAGCCGCCGCCTATACCGGCAGCACCTATGCCGCCGTATGCCGAGATTCTGCCGCCGTTGATTACGAGTACACCGGCATCGGTTACGGTTTCGTTAAGTGTATCGGTATATGCGCCGATACCCGCGCAGCCCATTCTGCCGACGGAAATTATTTCGCCCATATCACTGCCGAGTGACTGCGAATACACATAAAGCTCGTTGCCCTCTGTCAGCGTAATTCCCTTTGCCGCCTGAACGGTCACGCCGTCGCAAAGCACGATATGCACGCTGCCGTCGACTGTTACGGGATTTGAAAAATACACATTGCTTTCCGCGACATACCATTTTTCCTGCATAAGAGCTGCGCCTTCCGCAGATTTTAAGAGTATGTAATCGCTTACGCTTTGCTTTTCGCCGTTTTCGTCATAATAATTTACAGACCACGCAGACGGTAAAAGGGTTCGGGTGTAATTATCGGCTATTTCCAAAACATCTTCGGTGTATTTGGCAGCCGCTATCTCGCTCTTTCCCTGTTCGCCGAGGGCGGTTACTGACGGTAAAAGCACCTCAGACGGACATTTTGCAACGGCTGCATCTATTGCGCCGTAAGCAATTTCTTTTATTGCATCAAGATTTTCAGCCCTGCCGCACACCGTACAGAAACCGTCCTCAAAGCTGTGCACTCCGTAGGAATCCATTTGTGCGGTATCTGTCACAGGGCAGTCGGTGCAGCTGCAAGTGTGCCAATGGTACATATCCGTGCCGCTCCATCCTGCCGACCACTCGTGAGTATGCCAATTTGCGTAAAGTATAATATCCTCATTGACGGGAGCGGAAAAATCCCACTCACTGCCGTCCTTGTCACACCAGCCGTTAAAAGCGTACGGCTCGTACACCGGTGCTTCGGGTGCCGAAATGATGCGCCCGACCACTATGGCTTTGACTTCGGTCTTTGAGTCGTAGCCGTAATCGAATGTAACGGCAGCGCCGTGAAGCCTGCCTTCGTTCTGCTTCCAGCTTTCGAGGTCATCGATGCGCTCCGTCAGCGCGCTGTCGCTGAAATTGCAGCCGCAGAAGCAGGTGTAATATTTGCATACGCCGTCAACGACCTCGCCGTTTTCGCCGATACAGGGCAGCTGTTCGCCGTGTGTGCCGCTCTTAATATGAACTTTCTGCGTTTTCGTTTCCGCTTTGACTAAGGCTTGATTATCCCTGATTTCCGTCACCGGAGTGCCGTTAGTCCAGACATCCATAGCGCAATAATCAAAGAACACGCCATTGGTTGCCTTTATGGGCGCAAGCTGATGCCTTGTGTCCTGAACGAAACCAAGCTCGGCAGGGTCATCCCAATGCCCCGACATTTCCAGAGTTCCCGAATACATATAGAACCTTTGTGTTCTGACTACTTGGAGCTTCGTGATAGCCTTGCTTTCAACACAGCCGTATATATTGCCGCCGTGAATTGCAACTTCGCCGTTTTGGGTTTCGATATTATCGTACATTCTGCCGTCACGAATTACCGTGTTTATATTAAAATTACCGGCATTCTCCTTAACATTTGACTGAGCATAAATATTCAGATCACCGTCAGACAAACGAATTCCGCGGCATGTAAGAGTACAGCCGTCTTCAAGTACAATGTTGACCCCGTGGCTTGCGAATATAAAGCCCTCAAGCTCGACCTCGCCCTCAACATAATACCACTCACCACTTCCGAGGGTAAGGTCCTTACCCTCTGCAGGTGCAGTGATTTGTACGGCATCCTGCGGTATGGGGCAAGGGGTAAGCTCGTGGTACTCGGGATTGTAAGCCATATAGTAGCCGTCGGGGCAGACATCGGTAAGCTGTCTTTCGTCCAGCACACCTTTATTTTCACCAATGGATTCGGTATATGCCGTAACGGCGCCGTTGTCATATTTTGCAAAAAAGGCGGAAAGCGTTGCGCCGTCGGCAATAATAAACCGCACATTTCCGTGGATGCTGACATTTTCGCTGATATTCATACTCTCCGCGACATAATACCAGCCCGCCTGCAAGGAGGTTTCGCCGTTATATACCGTATAATTGCCGGCTTTTGTCTGCTGACCTGCGGGCGTATAAACCTTGTCAAGCAGGAACTCACCTTTTGCGGCTCCCTCCGACTGCGAGTAAACGCCCGAATACATATCAAAATTCTTACCCTTACGCGCATCGAGCGTTACATGGTCTGCAACTACGATTACATTGCGCGATGTGCGGAATGTTTCGGGGAGAGTGTAACTGTCAAGAACATAATAGAACGAGCCGTTATCGAGTGTTGTCTGCCCTTCATAAATCGCAAATTTCGTAAAATCAAAATATTCTCTCTGACCGTTTTTATCAAGATACGTCAAATCGCCTATAAGGGCATCGGCTATCGGGAAAGATTGGGGGTTACCAATATACGAGCCGTCGACATAATGGTAATTTTCAAGGTCGTAAACACTCACGCCCTCGGCAACGCTGACGGTCTTGCACCTTGCTACACCGCCCTTACTTCTTGCCCTGATAACACCGCCGTTTACCGTGAGGGTGCCCGTAGAAGCCTTTGCGTCGTCCTTGTAGCCTTCGCCAAAGCAAACTCCCAATCCATCATCTTGGCTTTCTTTTATTGAGGGTTGTATAACACCGCCGTTTACGGTGATGCTGCCGCAGTCGCCGCCCAAAGCACCGCCTATGGCGG
>JAZUJG010000311.1:0-2179 GCA_045642645.1 Acutalibacteraceae bacterium
GTGTATTTCAAGATTGCCTATCTTCATAGCATTTCCTCTGTTCGTTTTTTACGCTGATATTTTACGGTAGAAAAAGTCGATTGTCAACAGCGGTTTTTTAAGAATTGAATGTTGCGGTCGATATTGACAATAATAATAAAATTCATTATAATGTATTACGAAAAAAGGTGTGCACACACCGAGTCGGGAAGTGAAACGGTTCGTGGAAATCAAGCGTGATGTCTATCTCAATAAGTTGATACGCAAGGAAAATAACGGTCTTATAAAAGTCGTTACCGGTGTCAGAAGGTGCGGAAAGTCATATTTACTTTTCAATTTATTTCATAATTATCTGAATGAAAAGGGTATTGATGAAGAACATATTATAGAGGTTGCGCTCGATGACCGCCTGAATAAAGAGCTGCGCGACCCCGATAAAATGCTCGAATTCATAAGAGGCAAAATAAAGGATAAGAAAACATATTATATAATTCTGGATGAAATACAGTTGCTCGATGAATTTGAGGATGTGCTCAACAGTCTGCTTCATATCAAAAATGCCGATGTTTATGTAACCGGCAGTAATTCAAAGTTTTTGTCTTCCGATATTATTACGGAATTCAGGGGCAGGGGCGATGAAATCAGAGTGCATCCGCTGAGCTTCGGGGAGTATATGTCGGTTTATGACGGTACTGTCGAGGCGGCGTGGGATGATTACTTTAATTACGGCGGCTTGCCGCTTATATTGATGTTCGATACCCCCGAGGATAAGGCGGACTATCTCGTTTCGTTATTCGACAAGGTCTATTTGTCCGATATAGTTGACAGGCACAAAATAAGGAATCAGGATGAACTTGATGAGCTTGTGAACATTCTTTCGTCGGGTGTCGGGTCGCTTACAAATCCCGCAAAGCTTGCCAAAACCTTCAAAAGTGTCAAAAACAAAGTAATCAGCGATAAAACGCTCAAAAAGTATATTGATTATTTGCAGGATGCTTTTTTAATAAGCAAAGCAGTGCGCTTTGATATAAAGGGCAAAAAGTATATCGGCTCGCCTGCAAAATATTATTTTGAAGATGTCGGACTTCGCAATGCGCGCCTCAATTTCAGACAAACCGAAGAAAATCATATTATGGAGAATATCATCTACAACGAATTGCGTGTAAGAGGTTATCATGTTGATATCGGGGTTGTGGAGGTTTTCGGCAAAAACAGTGAAAACAAGACGACAAAAAAACAGTATGAGGTAGATTTTGTCGCTACCAAGGGCAGCGAAAAATATTACATTCAGTCGGCTTTTTCCGTAAGCAATGTTGATAAACTCGCGCAGGAACAGAATTCGCTTATGAATATAAACGATTCTTTCAAAAAAATAATAGTCGTGCGGGATAATATTAAGGTGCGGCGTAATGAGTACGGCATAGCAACGATGGGAATATGCAATTTCTTGTTGGATGAAAACAGCTTGAATATATAATTAACAGAGAGGAGCGTGAGCGTATGGACCGCTTTGTGCTTCATTCGGAATACAAGCCCACGGGCGACCAGCCCGAGGCAATAGCGCAGCTTGTTGACGGCGTTAATAAGGGCTATACCGAGCAGACGCTTTTGGGCGTTACGGGTTCGGGCAAAACATTCACAATGGCGAATGTAATTGCTGCCGTAAATCGCCCCACGCTTGTGCTCGCCCACAACAAAACGCTTGCGGCGCAGCTTTGCAGCGAGTTTAAAGAGTTTTTCCCCGAAAACGCGGTGGAATATTTCGTTTCATACTACGACTATTATCAGCCCGAAGCGTACATTCCCTCCACCGATACTTACATTGAAAAAGACAGCGCAGTCAATGACGAAATAGACAAGCTCCGCCACTCCGCAACCTCTGCACTTTCGGAACGGCGCGATGTTATAATCGTGGCAAGCGTTTCGTGCATATACACACTTGGTGACCCCATAGATTATCGCAATATGGTGATTTCTCTGCGTACGGGTATGCAGAAGGACCGCGATGAGCTTATAAAAAAACTTGTCGAAATTCAGTACGAGCGCAACGATATCAGTTTTACGCGCAATAAATTCCGCGTTAAAGGCGATACGGTGGAAATTTTCCCCGTTTATTCCTCTGATGTTGCCATAAGGGTTGAATTCTTCGGTGACGAAATTGACAGAATTTCCGAAATTCAGCCGCTTACCGGCGAGGTCA
>JAZUJG010000312.1:0-5170 GCA_045642645.1 Acutalibacteraceae bacterium
GGTTTCACCGAAAATACCGAGCTTTGAAGCGAAAGGCAGAACAGCGCGGTAGCCTTTGCTTGTGGCGGCAAGATAAATCGAGCCGGTTTCGCCGAAGAATTTAAGCAGCGAGCCGCCGAAGAAGTTGCCCATACCTATGCCGAATGTGGTAAGTGCAAGCCCTGTAACATTCTGGTTGGCGCGTAGCGTAACGGTCAAAAAGCCGTAAATAAGCGACATAAACGCTGAGCCTATAAGTGAAGCGGCAAGTGAGATAACAACGGCTAAAAAGGCGTTGGGAGCCTCTGTGGAGTGCTCATAGATGTAGCCGCCGATAATGCCCGAGATACCGCCCATATACATAATACCGGGAATACCGAGGTTGAGGTGGCCGGTTTTTTCGGTAATTATCTCACCGGTGGAGCCGTAAAGGAGCGGGATACCCTGCATGATAGCCGCCTTGATAAATGAACAGATAACAGTCAGCATACCTTAACCCTCCTTGTGCTTGCGTGCGATTCTGTAGTTAATGAAGAATTCGCAGCCGATGATGAAGAAAATGATGATACCCGTGATGATTTCCGCAACGCTTTCGTTGAGCTCGAGGTTCATGGCGATATCGCTTGCGCCTCTGTCGAGGAAAACAATAAGGAATGAGGTAAGCACCATGATTATCGGGTTGAATTTTGCGAGCCACGAAACGATGATTGCGGTGAAGCCGTAGCCTCTGTCAAGACCGCTTGTGATACTGTGGTCGGTGCCGGCAACGAGCAGGAAGCCTGCAACACCGCATATAGCGCCGGAGAGTATGAGCGTTCTGATTATAACCTTTTTAACATTGATGCCTATGTATTTGGCGGTGTTGACGCTTTCGCCGACAACGCTGATTTCGTAGCCGTGCTTTGAATATTTGAGGTAAACATACATAAACGCGGTCAGAACGAGAACGGTGACAACGTTTATAAAGTATTTCTGACCGAAAACCGTGGGCAGCCAGCCGTTCTGTGTGAACTGGTTAACAACGCCCATAACGCTTGAGCCGCTGGGGTTCCACACGTTTATCATAACCGAAACGAGCTGAATTGCTATGTAGTTGAGCATCAGCGTGAAAAGGCTTTCGTTTGTGTTCCACTGCGCCTTGAATATTGCGGGTATGAGCGCCCACACAATGCCGCCGAATATGCCTGCAAAAAGCATAATCGCAATAAGCGCGGCATTGGGGATTTTGTTGCCGATAAGGAACATACACGCAACGGTGAGCAAACCGCCGAAAAGCACCTGACCCTGTGCGCCGAGGTTCCAGAAGCGCATTTTGAATGCGGGGGTAACGGCGAGCGCTATGCAAAGCAGAATTGCAAGGTCCTGAAGCATATTCCAAAACTGACGGGTAGTGCCGAAGCTCGCTTCAATAACGGCTTTGCCCGCTTCAATGGGAGATTTCTGCGTGAGCAGGAACATAACCCCTGCCGAAACGGCAAGCGCAAGTATTATGGCGGCTATGCGTATAAGCCACGCCTTCCACCAGTCAATAGCCGGTCGTTTAACTATATGCATCAGTTTTCACCTCCGTTGTGTTTTGTCATAAGCAGACCGATTTCGCCCTTGTCGGCGGTTCTGCCGTCAACAATACCGGTAATTCTGCCGGAGCCGAGCACAAGAATACGGTCGCACAGCTCAATAAGCACGTCAAGGTCTTCGCCTACAAATATAACGGCAACGCCCTTTTGTTTCTGCTCGTTGAGCAGGTTGTAAATCATATATGAGGAGTTGATATCAAGTCCTCTTACGGGGTAGGCAGCCATAAGCACCGTGGGCGCGGCGGCGATTTCTCTGCCGAC
The DNA here is from genome assembly GCA_045642645.1 of Acutalibacteraceae bacterium. GTDB lineage: Bacteria > Bacillota > Clostridia > Oscillospirales > Acutalibacteraceae > DTU089. Next base: position 1,818 of record JAZUJG010000312.1, read on the forward strand.
AAGCACCTTCTGTACGTTGCCGCCGGAAAGTCTGCGTACGGGAGTTGAAATGCCGGGTGTAACGACCTCAAGCTGATCAACTATGCGTGTTGCCAATGCCTTGGGTTTTTTGCGGTCAACAAATGCCGATTTGCCTTTTCTGTAAGAGCGCAGCATCATATTATCCGTAATATCCATATTGCCTACAAGGCCCATACCGAGTCTGTCCTCGGGCACGAACGAGAGGCGAACGCCGAGCTCGCGTATCTGCATAGGCGTTTTGTTGCGCAGATTTTCGGGAGTGCCGTCTGCGGGGTTTATGTAGGTGATTTCGCCGCCCTGAAGCTGCTGCAGACCTGCAATAGCCTCAAGCAGTTCGCGCTGACCGCTGCCTGCGATACCCGCAATACCGAGTATTTCGCCGCTTTTGGCGGTAAAGCTGATATCGTCGAGCACCTTAACACCGTCGGCATTCACGCAGTCAAGGCCTTTTATAATAAGTCTGTCGTTGCTGTTTTCGGGTGTGCTGCGTTCAATGTTGAGGTCAATTTTTTTGCCGACCATCATTTCGGTAAGCTCGCTTTCGTTTGTTTCGGCGGTTTTTACCGTGCCGATGTAAACGCCCTTGCGAAGCACCGCAACGTTATCGGAAATGGAAAGCACCTCGTGCAGCTTGTGGGTGATTATTATAATTGATTTGCCGTCCTCTTTCATTTTTCTTAAAACGGCAAAAAGCTTTTCGGTTTCCTGCGGAGTGAGCACGGCGGTGGGTTCGTCGAGAATGAGAATATCCGCACCGCGGTAAAGTACCTTTATGATTTCGACCGTCTGCTTTTCGGAAACGGACATTTCGTAGATTTTCTTCATCGGGTCAAGCTCAAAACCGTACCTGTCGGAAATCCCCTTGACCTTTGCGGCGACCTGTTTGATGTTAAACTTGCCTTCCTCTTTAAGACCGAGAACGATGTTTTCAGCAGCGGTGAATACATCCACAAGCTTGAAATGCTGGTGGATCATACCTATGCCGTTGTCGAACGCGTCCTTGGGCGAGCGGATTTCAACTTGCTTGCCGTTAATGAATATTTCGCCCTCGTCGGGGTAGTAGATACCCGAAATCATATTCATCAGCGTAGTTTTGCCGCTGCCGTTTTCGCCGAGCAGGGCAACGATTTCGCCGGAACTGACCGAGAGGTTAATATCCTGGTTAGCGCGTATCGTGCCGAATGTTTTGCTGATATGCTTCAATTCAATAGCAGGTGTGCTCATTTACATCCTCCGTTCAATGCTTTGAGAAAGCGCCGCAAAAACGGAATTTACGGCGTTTTCTCAAGGAAATGAATCCCGAATAAAACACAAATGGGGAGAGGAGCGGTTGCCCGCTTCCCCCCCGAAAATTAAATGTTTGTGTTATGCTTCTGTGATGCCGTCGATAAGGATATCGAAGTAAGGAGCGGAACGGCCTACGCTTTCAAGGAAAGCACCGTTTTCAATCGGGTTGGTTTCGCCCTTGAAGTCGCCTTCGTCGATAACGTCAGCAGCATACTCGGTAAGAGCAGCGCCGTCCTTGGTCCAGAAGGAAGTATCGAATACGTTGAGTTCGCCTGCAACGAGGAGAGCCTTAACTTCGTCGATCTTTTCAGCTGTGCCTTCGGCAGCGTTGTGGAGATCTGTAAGAAGAACAGAGTCGGTAGCAATAGTGCCGCACCAGTCGTTTGCGAAAGCTTCGCCCTTAACGGTAGCAGCAATAGCAAGCTTGTAGTAGGGAGTCCAGTTGATTCTGGAGGATATGATAGCTGTTGTGGGAGCGATAGAGGAGGTGTCGATGTTGTAAGCAACATTGGGAACGCCTGCAGCTTCGCAAGCCTTGGGAGCGCCTTCGGAGTCAGCGTGCTGGCTGATAAGAACGCAGCCGTCTTTGATGAGCTTTTCAGCAGCTTCTTTTTCAAGAGCAATGTCGAACCAGGAGTTAGTGTAAACAACTTTCATGGTAACAGAGGGGCAAATGTACTTTGCGCCAAGGTAGAATGAGGTGTAGCCTGATTTAACTTCAGCGTAGGGGAATGCGCCGACATAGCCCATAACAGCCTGTTCAGCGGTGATCTTGCCTGCTTCGATCATTTCGTTGAGCTTCATACCTGCGGCAACGCCTGCAAGGAATCTGCCTTCATAGATGGAAGCGAAAGCGGTGTGGAAGTTAGCGATACCTGCGGTAGCACCGTGAGTACCGGTAGCGTGGCAGAACTGAACCTCGGGATATTCCTGAGCAGCCTGCATGATGTAGGATTCATGACCGAAGGAGTCTGCGAAGATGATGTTGCAGCCCTTGTCGGCGAGTTCGCAAGCAGCTTCGTAGCAAGCGTTGGACTCTTCGATATTGGTTTTGATGAGTACCTGGTCGTCTGCAAGACCGAGCTCTGCCTGAGCAGCCTTCATAGCCTGGATGAAGTTGTTGTCATAGGTGGAGTTTTCGTCGTGCAGGCAGATGAGGCCGACTTTAACCTTTGAGAAGTCGATTGAGTCGTCGATAACAACGGGCTCTGCCTTTGCGATGGGGTTGAGAGCAAGGAGCTTGGTCTCTTCCTGGGTGGGCTCTGTGGTTTGTTCACCGTTGTCGCCGTTGCCGCCGCAAGCTGCGAATGCAACTACTACGAGGGAAAGAGCGAGAACGAGAGCGAGAACTTTGCTGAACTTTTTCATTCTGGTTTCCTCCAAAATATTTTTGTTTATCTTAAACGCTGTCGGCTCTGAACGAAATACCGTTTTCGCTCATGGAGTCCACAATCGCCAAAGACCGTAAGTCAATGCCCTTTGCGCGCAGGGCAGCGCCGCCGGACTGAAAGCCCTTTTCAACTGCTATGCCTATGCCCACAAGCTCGGCGCCTGCGGAGTTTATAAGCTCTATCATGGCATTGCAGGCGTTGCCGTCGGCAAGGAAATCGTCAATAATAAGCACTTTATCGGAACTGAGAAGATATTTTTTTGAAAGATTGAGAGTGTACTCGGTGCCGTGGGTGTATGAGTAGCACCTGGCGGTGTAAGTTTCGCTGCCTACATTGCGGTGGGTGGCTTTTTTGGCGAAAATAACGGGGATTTCAAAGTACTTTGCCGCCATTATCGCAATAGCTATGCCGCTTGACTCGACAGTAAGGATTTTGGTTGCGCCGCTTTCTTTAAAATAGCGGTAGAACTCCTTGCCGAGCTCGTCAATAAGTAAAGGGTCGATCTGATGATTAAGGAACATATCTACCTTTAATATATCGGAGCCGATAACCTGACCGTCACGCGCAATGCGTTCTTCGAGAAGCTTCACAAAAAGCACTCCCCTAAAATAAATTCTGTCCAAATTATACCTTACTTTGTGCGGTGATTTCAAG
>JAZUJG010000313.1:0-8541 GCA_045642645.1 Acutalibacteraceae bacterium
TTAATGTTTTTCGCAAATGCATCCGCACGGTCGGTTTCGCGGCGGGCAAAAACGGTCACATCGCAATTCAGCGCCGCGAGCTTTGCGGCAAGTATTTTGCCGACTTTGCCGTAGCCTGTAACCGCACATTTCATATTCTGCACCGTGCAGGGCAGTTCATCTATCAGTATGCCTATAACGCCTTCCGCGGTAGGTACGGCGTTGTATATGGCAAGTTCGTCAAGCGTAAAGTAATCAAAGCATTCGGCGCCGCGTGCCTCGACCTCCTCGCAGAAGCTTTTCGGCAGCTGACCGCCGAAAAATGCCTTGCCGGGTGCGGCGAGTGCGGCAATTTCCGAAACGGCAACGGTTTCATCAAAAAGCGGTGCGTTTAAAGTAACTCTGTCGCGCGTAAACGGCAGTGGGAGTATTATGCAATCGGCGGCGTTTACGGCCTCTGCAGTGTTTTCAAAGCAATCGGTACTGCGAAATGCATAGTAGCACACCGTCAAACCGTTCGCTTCAAGGTATTCACCGAGGCAGAGCGAGCGCTCATCACCGCCGAGAATGAGAAATTTGATATCTTTCACAGTTCATCACCGTTAATATATTATTCAGTAAAACGAACTGCGTGAGAAAAATAGTTGTGAATACTTATAAAGTATGTTAAAATCTAATTCAGAATTCAGAATTAAGAATTAAGAGGTGTAAGTATGAGAGAAAATATAGTTACAGATAAAAGTAAAGCCTTTGCTTTACGAATAATATAATTATACAAATACCTTTGTGGAGAAAAGCACGAGTATGTATTATCCAAACAATTGCTTCGCAGCGGGACAAGTATAGGTGCGAATGTTCGTGAGGCGAAACGAGGTCAGAGTAAACCAGACTTTTATTCCAAAATGAATATAGCTCTTAAAGAAGCAGATGAGTCAGCGTATTGGCTTGAATTATTGTTTGAAAGTGGTTATATTGAAAAACAAGCGTTTGATAGTGTTTACTCCGATTGTGAAGAGCTTATTAAAATATTGGTGTCTATACTGAAAACAAAACCGAAAATTATATTGAAATCTTAATTCTTAATTCATAATTCTTAATTAAAACTGCCGTGTCATCCTTTTGGACAACACGGCAGTTGATTTATTGTGTTCAGTCTTTTTTTATCAGCTCGCTTGCGCCTGTTACAACGCTTGCGATGTTCTGTAAATCCGAGGGAACAATGATTTTTGTTGCTTTGCCGTCTGCGGCTTTCTCGAAAGCCTCCATACCTTTGAGTGAAAGGTAACTGCTTGACGGATCCGCTTCGTTTATGAGGCGTATACCTTCTGCCTGCGCTTTCTGAATTGCAACGATTGCGTCGGCTTCGCCCTCTGCCTCGCGGATTTTTGCTTCCTTAACGGCTTCGGCGTGGAGAATTGCGGATTGCTTGTCGGCTTCTGCGGCAAGTATCTGCGCTTCCTTTTTACCTTCGGCAACAAGCACCTGACTTGCCTTTTCGCCCTCTGCGCGCAGTATTGATTCGCGGCGTTCGCGCTCAGCCTTCATCTGCTTTTCCATAGCATCCTGAATTTCACGCGGGGGCAGAATGTTTTTGAGCTCAACGCGGTTTACCTTGATGCCCCACGGGTCTGTGGCTTCATCGAGTATGCCGCGGATTTTGGCGTTGATGGTGTCGCGCGAGGTGAGCGTGTGGTCAAGCTCCATTTCGCCTATGATGTTTCTCAGTGTAGTTGCGCTGAGATTTTCAATAGCGGAAATGGGGTACTCAACACCGTAGCAGAAAAGCTTGGGGTCGGTGATCTGGAAGAATACGACCGTGTCTATCTGCATGGTAACGTTATCTTTCGTGATAACGGGCTGCGGGGGAAAGTCCACGACCTGTTCTTTAAGCGAAACAACCTTTGCGACCTTTTCGATAAAGGGGATTTTTACGTGCAGACCGGTGTCCCATGTGGTGTAATAAGCACCGAGACGCTCAATTACATAAGCCTTTGACTGCGGAACGATTTTGATGTTTGAAATTACGAGAACCGCAAGAATGACTATTACCGCAAGCAAAGCGATAAGTCCGCCGTTGATTCCCGCCGAAACGGCTATTGTCATCATAATAATGACCTCCTTTAATTATTTATTGTTTCAACTATAAGTTTAACGCCCTCAATGCGTTTGACCGTAACGTGAGCGCCGGCTTCAATCGTGTCGCCGTCGTTTTCCGTGCGCGCCGTCCACAGTGAGCCTTTTACCTTAACAAGCCCTTTTGCTTCAAGGTTGCATATATCCTCCGTAACCACGCCCTCGCTGCCTATGTACATATCGGCATTTGTGGGCTGCTTTTTGGAAGCGGTGATTTTTCTTACAAGCGGGCGCGTAACGGCAAGCGCAATAGCCGAAACTATTACGAACACCGCAATCTGCACGGGAATACTGTCGGTGATGAAATAGGTTATGAGCGCGGCAACGGAGCCCGCGGCAAACCACACCGTAACGAGCTGCGCGGTTGCGGCTTCAATAATAATGAATGCGGCAATAAGCGCAAGCCATACCCATAACATCATAAACACCACTCCTTTTTGTTTTTATAAAATTATACACCTTTTCAAGCATTTTTTCAAGATATTTGATTAGAAAATATTGCTTATTGACGGCGTGCTCGATTCCCTGATGTGCGCCGTATTCTCAATGGCGTTTTCCGCTTCCGCATAAACCTCATCCACATTGCCGTTTTTTGCAAAATATGCCGCTTTTTTCATACTGATTTCAAGGTCTGTCATAAGACTGTGGTGTATTAAAATGTGCAGCAGCGTTTTTCTGTGTTCCCAATCCGCGAGAGTCTTTTTGACAGCATCCTGTAAATCCGACTGCCTTCCGCTTTCGGCTGCTGTACGCACATTTTCAAGGTCTGCGGTAAGCTCATCGCAGGTTTTCATAAGTGTAAAATGTGCGGCAATGCTCATACCGAGTACCGCCAAAAGCAGTATTACCGCAATTATTACACGCTTCATCTTATTCGCCCTTCTTTTCAATAATGTAAAATTCACGGTTTTTTGTGGATGTCATAAGTATAACATCCTCTTTTTTGAGCCGCTGCTCGCGCAGCTTCTTTTCAATATCGGGTATGGTAAGACCGCAAAATGCGAAATTGCCTTCAATATATCTGCCGTCGGTGATTACCGGGTACGGCATCCCGGGATTGTCAACGGCTATTTTGGCATCGCACGGCGTTACGGGCTGCTTTTTCTGCTTTAAAAGTACCGAAAGCGAGCCGTTGGTTTCCACCACCGCATAGTCCACATCTTCGATGTTGAAAACATCCTTTTGCCGCAGTGCCGCAAGTATATCGGTAATCGAAAGTCTTAAATCTCTGAGCGGCTTTTCGAGGAGCTCACCGTTTTCTATTACGGTAATGGGGTTCCCCGCCTCAACAGTGCGAAAACGCACGCTTTTCATACTTATAAGCGAGCTGATTATTTCAAACCCGATAAGTATGCCGAGCGGCGCAATACTGTTGACGAGCGGTATTTCATTGTCCTGAATGGGTATGGCGGCGATTTCCGAAAGCAGTATTGTAATCGCAAGCTCTCCCGGCTGCAGTTCGCCGATTTGCCGCTTGCCCATAAGCCTAACACTTATCATAACCACCGCATAAAGAATAACAGTTCGTATAACCGTAGTAAGCATATTATCACCGCGCATAGTTTTTGCCGAAATCTGCTGAATATTCGGCTCCCGTCAGTCAATATTAAAATCGGAAGTGATTATTTGGAAAACAACGGTTTTTTAGATGTAAACAGCCTTACAAATACAAGCCTCGGCACAGTCAGATGCTCGACCGATGAAAATTATGCCGTTCTCAAAAACGCCTTTGACGGCAGTTTTGACATAAATATGAAAAAAGGCATCTGCGGCGACCGCGAGGTGCTTTTTGTAAACTGCGACGGGCTGACCAATTCAAAAATGATTGCCGAAAGTGCCGTAATGCCGCTTTTGTGTTATTCGGGCAAATTGCCGCGTAAGGATACCGTACAGTTTATCTGCGGAAATCTGCTTTTCGGTACAGAGCAAAGTCTGACCTGCAGCCTTGACGATGCAGTAAAAGAACTGCTGCGCGGAGTCCTGCTCATTTTTATAGAGGACGAAAGCGAGTGTATTCTGTTCGGCGCGCAGAATATTCCCGAACGCTCAATTTCCGAGCCGGATACCGAGGTGCAGGAGGCGGGCTCGCGCGAGGGCTTTGTGGAGAATATGAAAACAAATCTCGCACTTATACGCAAGCGACTTTGTACTACGGATTTGCGTGTGGAAACACTTGAAATCGGCGTTACCGGCAAAACCCGCGTGTGCATTTGCTATATGAATCAAAAGGTGAGTGATGAAACGCTGTGTGATGTGCGCCGCAAACTCAAAAGCGTTCGGTTTGACACGCTTCTCGGCGCAGGGTATCTTCGCAAGGCGCTCGACAGTCGCCGCCCGTCATTTTTTACCATGGTTGGTCAGACTCAACGCCCCGATTCGTTCTGCGCGAAGCTCAACGAGGGCAAGGTCGGCATAATCGTTGACGGCACGCCGTTCGCCTTGCTTGTGCCGCGCCTTTTCATTGAGAATTTTCAGACAATGGACGATTACCTCAACCGCCCGTATTTTGCGGCATTTATGCGCTGCGTGCGTCTGCTTTCATTTATAATAAGCGTGTTTCTGCCCGGTATATTCGTTGCCGTGGGGCTTTTTCATCAGGAGCTTCTGCCCGACAATATGCTCTATAATATCGTGCTTATGGAAAGTAATACACTCTTTAATCTCACAAGCGAGGGACTTATTATACATTTCGTCTATGAAGCGGTGCGCGAGGCGGGACTTCGTATGCCGAAATCAGTCGGTCACGCAGTCAGTATAGTCGGTGCGCTCGTCATAGGCGATGCCGCCGTCAGCGCGGGGCTCATAGGTGCCCCCATGCTCATAATCGTTGCACTTACCGCGATTTGCTCGCTTGTGTCATCCGATTTATATCAGCCCATATCAGTACTGCGTATAATATTCATTCTTATCGGCGGCGGTGCGGGGCTTTACGGCATAACCGTTGGGGCGGCGTTTATGGTCATAAACCTCGCTTCCGTCACCGATTACGGCGTGAATTTTCTTTCGCCGTTTACGCCCTACGATAAATCCGTATGGCGCGATACGATTTACAGAGCCGATATGCAGAAGCTCGGCAGCAGACTGTTTAATATAAACTCACTGAAAGGGTAGGCTTATGGCAAATGAACGCGTAACCGCGGTACAGTATTACAGCGTACTGTACCTTACCATGCTCAGCGGCATACTTATGTATATCGCTACCGAGGAATCGACCGTAAACGGCTTGAATGCCATTTTAAGACCGTTTGTGTTTTTTATAATGAATGTTGCCGCCTGTGTACCGGTAATTCTTCTGTATTCAAAATGCGGCGGTGAAAATCTGCTTACAGCGCTCGAAAAACGCTCGCGCGGACTTTCCGTTGCGGTTGCCGCGGTGTATTTTGCGGTATTCGTGTTCGTAACGGTAAAGCTCGCGGTGCGTTTCGATTTGTTTGCGAGCAGCGAAATGTTCCCGGAAAAAGATATGCTGATTTTAAGCGTTATTATGGTGCTTGTGTGCGCCGTGCTCGGCGGTTTCGGCTTCGGCGGATTTGCACGCGGTGCGTATGTTATTGCGATTATAGTTACTGTCAGCGTGCTGTCTGTACAGTTTTCACTGTTTGAGGAAATTGATTTTCTTAATTTCACACCGCTTTTCGAAAACGGAGCGGCGGACTTTTTATCGCGCAGTGCCAAAACCACGCTTTTGGCTGTTGAGTGCGGCACATTGCCGCTCTTTTTCGGCAGTATTAAGGATAATGTTAAAAAAGGCTTTTATATATGGCTCGGTATTTCAAGCGTTGTGTTTTTGCTCGTTTCGTTTACGGTTATCGGTACGCTCGGCATATTTACGGATACGCGGCTTTTTCCGTCTTATGCAACGGTTTCGCTCGCAAAATTCGGTCTTTTTGAGCGTGTCGATTCGGTTGAAACGGCGGTGTGGATTTCCTGCGTGGTGGTTAAAATCACTTACTATATAAACGCGGCTTCACGCTGTGTGATGCATATTTTCAAAAAAGTACCGAAGCACACGGCATCAGCCGTAATAGGCGGTACGGCGGCGGTTTTGCTCGCCGTTATATCTTCCGACATTCTCAAGCATAAAATATTTGCGGTCGCGGTGCAGAATTTTGCGGTTTATGTAATTCCCGTAGTGATTTTACCCGTAATATCGCTGATAATATTAAAATTCAAAAAGGTGAAGCCCGATGAAAATAACAGTTAAAATTATCGCCGCATTCGCGGTGCTTTTCTCGGCATTTGTGTTCGGCGGGTGCGAAAAACTCGGCACCGAGCTTTCGGAGCTGATGATTATGCAGGGTATAGGTGTGGACAAAACCGCATCCGGCTACCGCGTAACCGTGGAAATACTTAATAACGAGCAGCTCGGCTCTACCGAGGGTGCCGTAAGTTCGGATTTAACACGCGTATATTCAGCCGAGGGCAAAACCGTTTCGCAGGCGCTGTATAAATTGCCCGCTTTTAACGGCAGTACACCGTTTTTTGCACATAACAGAGTTATTATTTTAGGTGAAAGTGTGATTGAATCCGGCGTGTATGAGGTGCTCGATTTCTTTGAGCGCGATTTTAATTCCCGCCCAACACAGCAGATGTGCGCCGCTAAAGGCTGCGAAGCGGCTGACCTTTTGAATGCCAAGCTGCCGTCGGGCGATGTGCGCAGCGAAATACTTGACGATATCCTTTTTGAAGCTTACCTGACCACCGCCGCACCGCGTGTACGCGTAGTGGATGCTGCCAACAGACTTAACGGCGAAACTGCGGCACTTTGCATTCCCGCAATCTCTATGAAAGAGGAGGGCAAATACAATGTCTACGAGCTTGACGGGTGCGCGGCTTTTGATACCGATGGCTCATTCGGCACATACATTTCCTCCGAGGCGGCGGCAGGAGTGCAGCTGCTTGACGATTTTATAAACCGTGGCGAAATTACCGCACCTATTGAAAACGGCAAATCGGCTTCCTTTGTGATTTTAAAAGGTAAAACTTCGTATAAAATCAACACGGACGGCGAATACCCGACCTATTTTATAACAACCGAAATTCTCTGCGACTTGAACACCGTTGAGGGGGAACTGCCTTACGGTGACGAGGGTGACTATATAAAGGCGCTTGAAATATCAGCCGAAAAAGCCGTTCGGGAGCGCATGTATGAAACAGTGGATTTTTTAAAAGCCAATGCACTTGACCCTGCAAGATTTGCAAGGCGGCTTATGTGCGCCGATTTTGATGCCTACAATAAAATTAAAAATGATTGGCGGACGGTTTATCCAAAATGCAAGGCGGAAATCACGGTCAATGTAACGCTTCGCCGCATAGGTGAGGAGACTTTTCATATAAAAAAGCGATAACTTGTTGAATAAACCCGAAAATTGTGGTAAAATCATAAAAAAGCAATCGGGTGATAATATGTATTCCTTTGGTATAGATATAGGCGGCACAAAATGCGCCGTTGTGCTCGGCAAGGGCGAAATAACCGAAAATACTGACGGCTTCATAATAGACAAAATCGCTTTTCCCACGCTTGTTGAGCGCGGTTGGCGCGAGGTCGTAAATCAAATTTTAGCCGAGGGCGATGCGCTGCTTGCGCGTAACGGCGTATCCCGCAGCGAACTGCTCGGTGTGGGCATAAGCTGCGGCGGTCCCCTTAACAGTAAGCGCGGCGTAATAGAGTGCCCGCCGAATCTGCCGGATTGGGATGAAGTGCCGATTACCGAAATCGTAAGCGGGCATTTCGGCGTGCGTGCGGTTTTGCAGAACGATGCCAACGCCTGTGCGGTTGCCGAATGGCGCTTCGGCGCGGGCAGAGGGTACGAAAATATGATGTTCCTCACATTCGGCACGGGAATGGGCGCAGGGCTTATTCTTAACGGCAAGCTCTACGCAGGTGCCTGCGATATGGCGGGAGAGGTCGGTCATATACGCCTCTGCGAAACCGGTCCCGAGGGCTACGGCAAGGAGGGCTCGTTTGAAGGCTTCTGCTCGGGCGGAGGCATAGCGCGCCTTGCAAAGTTCACCGCCGAAAAGTACCTTGCGGAAAATAAAAAAAGCATCCTGTTTAATTGCGAAGCGGATATTGAAAGCATCACCGCCAAAACACTTGCCGAGGCGCGTGAGAATGGCGATGCTTTTGCCGCGGAGGTTTACGCGATTTGTGCCGAAAAGCTCGGTACGGCACTCGCGATGTTCTGCGATATTATAAACCCCGAGGTCATAGTTATCGGCAGTATCTATAAGCGCAATGAGGATTATTTTAATCCCCTTGTGCGCGCGGTTATAGAGCGCGAGGCGCTGCCGCAGACAGCAGCGGCGTGTACCGTCAAAGGCGCGCAACTTGGTGAAAATATAGGTGATTACGCAGCACTCGGTCTGCTTTTTTGAGGTGTAATATGAAAAACAGTGTCAAAAAAATATACGATGAACTCTTTGTTA
>JAZUJG010000314.1:0-6284 GCA_045642645.1 Acutalibacteraceae bacterium
CATCCTTCTTTTTAATAATACTTGCGCTTACGAGCCGCTTCGGATTTCTTTTTTCTCTTTACAGAGGGTTTCTCGTAATGCTCTCTCTTGCGGACTTCCTGAATAACGCCATCTCTCGATGTCTGTCTTTTGAATCTGCGAAGAGCGCTGTCCAAAGACTCATTCTCTTTAACTTTTACCTGACTCATTTATAGTTCCCTCCCTCCGCGTGATAGCAAAGGTATATGTATCACAATACAAAGCATATTATATATTTTTGAAATATGCTTGTCAAGAGGAAAATATAAATTTTTTGTAAATAAGTTTATACACTTAATGAATACATTTATTTACAGAGTGCCGCAAAAAGCGGTTTAATCCTCCCGACAGACCTTTTTTATAAAAATCATTGTAGGAATGACAAGCAGCGCCGGCATCAAAAATCCCACCGCATAATAACCGCCGCAAATCAGATAGTTGTAAATCGAGTGGTAAATTATTGCCGTCGCAAGAAGCCCGAGCGAGCCGGAGAAGAAGAGTTTGCGCCTGCCGGACACAAATGACAGACCGAAGCCAACAAGCAGAGTTGTCATAACATGCATAATGCCCGAACCGAAAGCCCTTAAAACAGCAGTCAGCAAGGTTATTTGTTTCACACTGCTTGCAAACACAAAGGCATTTTCAAGTATCGCAAAGCCCACGCCGACCGAAATGGAATATTCTATGAGATGCTGCCTTTTCGAGTTAACGGTAAATGCGCAGATTACTATCGGAAACATTTTGAATACTTCTTCGATTATGGGCGAAAATGTTGTAACATACGCATTTTCGGAATACGGCAAAACATTGAAGACCGCGCCGTTCACTTCGCCGCAAAACAGTGCTACGGTCAACCCGATTATAACGAAACAAACGCGTGTTTTCGTTTCGCTTTTGCTCATAACAAGCACAACACACATCGGTACTACAATGCTCAGGTAAAGGTATAGGCTCAAAAACTCCATTTTTTTGCCCCCCTTACCGCCGAAACAGACAAAGCCATTATGGCAAGCGACACAGCGAGATCCGCCGCTGCAGAAATAATGCTCACTTTTTTCCAGCAGGCTGTATCGAATATAAGCACAATACAGAACACCAGCGTAAAAATATCGGTAAATCTCAGACCTTTGAGCAGCCCGAGCTCATCTGACCGCGACAGTAAATGCTTTACATTGTAGTGAACTACAAAGCAAGCCGGAAGCTGCACAAGAACGAATATGTAAAGCACGGGTTTGTCCGCACCGTAACAGTACAAACCGACACCTGTTGATAGCACAAGTGCCATTATTCCCGCCGCAACTGCAAGCACCGAAGCTGCAGGCTTGGACTTTTCGTAAATAATTTTTTCCAAAGTGCCGCGGTTTGCACAAAGCAGCAGCATATAGCACCCGAAAATGCCGAAGAAGCTGTCGTTGAAGAATGTTTCATTGACATTGCAATACGCCATAACGATCACCGAAATGTGAAAGAGCGCGCAGCATCCTATTGCACATATTATTATCTGAAAATAAAGCGGTTTGCCCTTTTTCCATAATTTGATTGCGCCGTAGAAAAAAGCTGCCAGAAATATTATTGAGGAAAATGCTTCCAGTAAAATCATAGTTTATTCCTTAGCCTTGTTTTCTTTTTTCTTCTTTTTTACGGTAATAACAATAACCGCTGCCGATGTTGCTGCGGCAATGCCCGCAACCGCGGCTATTATAGCAATATTGCCGCCGGAAAGTATGGTTGCCGTGCCGGTGGTGTCTATTTCTCCGTCCGCCGTTATGATTGCATCTTCAGCTATGCTCAAATCAACATTTTGGGCATTTTCTCCGCGACCTATGGCAATATTATACATTCTACCGCACCACGCTTCTACCGTTCCGCCGTTTATAATCACCTTGCAGGGTCCTGAGTCCAAACCGCTGCCGATACCTGCCGCAGCTTCTCCGCCATACGCCTTTATGTTTCCGCCGTTTATCGTAAATGTTCCGTGCTCGGCTGCGCTTCCATCCCGTGAGCCTTCGCCCAAGCCGATACCGGCGGCATTTGAGCCGCCGCGGGCAACTATATCACCGCCGTATATTTCGACCTCAACATTGAAATAGGCCCCTACGCTTGCGCCTATTCCTGCCGCCGAATAGCCGCCTACCGCTTCAACTGTAGTTTTTTGTTCCCGGGCATTTGCAGCGTAAATACGAACGGCAGTTGCTTCACCTTTGCTGGCGCCTCCGCCGATACCCGCTCCGCCCTTATCGCCGTAGGCGCGAACATAAAATTTATGAGTATATCCGCAATTTTGAATGGTAACATCGCTTTTTGCATTGTTTATACCGCCGATACCCGTTCCCCCTTCATCGCCACCGCCGTAAGCGGTAATGCAGCCGCTGCGAATATCAACAACGGAAGCACAACAATATGAAGAACCTATGCCGGCTCCGCATGTACCGCCGTGAGCTTCTATCAAGCCGCCGTAAAGCTTTATTGTTACATTATTGGTTTTGACATCTTTAACGCCGCACCTTCCGCCGATACCGGCATAATTCTCGGGAGCACCGGTTACTTTGATATAGCCGTATTCCTGCCCGTCCGCGGGAAGACTGCCGTAGTATGTGGTCAGCGTTTTGCCGTCTTCTATAATTACGCCGCCGTTTGTGGTGATTCCGCAGTCAGCGACAAGAGCGAGTTTTACATCGCCGTTTATCACAACGGGCGTATCACCGAAATCAAGCGGTGCATCCACAATGTAAAAGCCATCGGTAAGAACACATTCATTTTTGCCGGCAACATATTCCGTCAGAAAACGGTAAGGACTTTTGTCCACATACGAATATGCGGGCAAATCCGTATACAGCAACATTTCCTTGCTGTATTCCGTGTAATATGTGGGGCAGATGTATTTAGCGGTTTTTCCGCCGCAGGTCGTGCAATGATTGGTGAATCCTCCGGGACCCGTGTGCAGTTCTTTTTTTACCGGCGTTCCGTCAGGCAGTGCATACCAATGGTAATGGGTGTTGGAGGTATAATCCTGCGATTTAATGTAGTCCATATTTCCGGTATATACGCCGTTCATATCAAAGGGCTTGCCCGCAAATACCCAGTTTTCGATTTTGTATTGATATGTGTACTGCGTTCTGTCATACGCCGACATAGTGTATTTATAAATATCACCCGCGTACACTATTGTATTCAGAAGATGGTCGTTATCGCTGCCGACCACCTGAACGCCGCTGCCGTATGAGCCGCCGGTGTAAAAATCATGCTCCGTGCCGCCGTAGTAGAAATTCTTAATGGCGTAGCAATCCTCGAAAGCATCTTCATAAAGCCATTCAAGCGAGTTTGCAAGAAAGACGTTTTCCAGATGCTCGCAGTTTTCAAATGCTTCATCGCGAAGCTCAAATTCTTTTTTTACGGCTTCCGTTGTTGAGCCTATTGCAAGGTTCACGAGCCCGTCGCAGCCGTAAAAGCCTGCGTAATTTATATCGAGAACATCGGATTTTATATACACATTTTTAATGTGCAGCGCTTTGTAAAAAGCTTCCTCGCCTATTGTTCTCAATGTTTCGGGCAGTACAAGATCCAGATCTTTTTCGGCATAGTAGGTTGCTTCATAAAAGGCATAATCACCAATTGTTTCAACCGTGTTGCCCACGCTGATATTTTCAACATAGTAAAAATATGCGAATGCGTTTTCGCCTATTTTCGTTACGCCGTCATCGATACGGATGTTTTTTACGGTCTTATATAAATACTTGCCGTCAACATAATACCACGGCGTATTTTTCCAGCTTGAATAATCCGCCATGGCGCCGCTGCCGAATATATGCAAAGTATCACCGTTGACTTCCCAATCCACGCTCCCGGTTTTGCCGGATGCCGCAAAAGATGTTACCGCCGTAACAACCATAAAAAAGAGCGTTAAAAACATTGCCGCCGCAATAAATAAGATTTTCTTTTTTGATTTCAAGATCAAGAACCGCCTTTCCGATATTGGTATATATAATACTCATTATTACATCTATATATTACACCCCATTGTCTTTTTATCACAATGATGCCGATTTGTCAAGTCAGGAGCGATTATTAAAAAAACAAAAAGGCCTTACGGTTATAATTCAAGCTGAATTAACCGAAAGCCCTTTTGAACTTTTAGTTTTTACTTGTGTAATAAGCGAAAGAATTTCGATGCAGATGGCATTTTCTTCATCCCCGACGGCGTATGAAGATACGCCGAGCGGGTGAAAAAATGGCTTGTTCGCAAAAACAATCCGCACAATTGCGGTAATACGAATAGGATTCAAATGAAAAAGCCCCGAACTTTCAACAATCTGAAAGTACGAAGCTTTTTACTTTGAGTTAATAAGCGTGAGAATTTCGATGCAGAAGACATTTTCTTCATCCCCGACGGCGTATGAAGATACGCCGAGCGGGTGAAAAAATGGCTTGTTCGCAAAATAATCCGCACAATCAAGAAATACGAATAGGTTTCAAATTAAAAAGCCCCGAACTTTCAACAATCTGAAAGTACGAAGCTTTTTACTTTGAGTTAATAAGCGTGAGAATTTCGATGCAGAAGACATTTTCTTCATCCCCGACGGCGTATGAAGATACGCCGAGCGGGTGAAAAAATGACTTATGCGCGAAATTATCCGCTTATTTTGCGAGAGCGCCGACGAGAAGCATATAATCGCCTATCTGTGCGCCGAACTCGGGTGCGCCATCCATAATGAGCTTGCCGGACTTGGTGGACTCAAGCATATCGTCGATGCTGAGGAGTATGCCGAGAGCACTGTCGAGGCTGTCGAAACGGAGGGTGAAGAAAGGCATTGCGCGTTTGTATTCGCCCCTGCCGCTTCTTGACTTACCGGCTTTGATTCTGATGTATGCGCTTACGGTGGGCTCGCCGTTAACTGCAAAAGCGTAAACACGGTCGGGGCTCTTTTCGGTCCAGCCGTGAACACCTTCGTGGCCCTGCTTGTTGAGGGTGCTTATGCCTGCGGTAAGAAGATAGAAGTAGCACTTGCAGAGAAGTCTCTTGGTATCTTCATCCTCGGGAATGGCGGTAAGACCGAGCAGGTCAGCCATTTTGAGGAGAGCCATCATAAATACGCCGAATTCATAAGCAAAATGCACACCGTGCATTTTGGGGAGTGTGGCGGGAGTGATTTTGCCCTTGAAGAAGGCGTTCATCGCTTCAACACTCTTGAATTCAAGCTCAACGAATTTCTGCTTTTTAACGCGGTAAGCAACCTTATCGGCGTGAACGAGCCATTCGTCGCCGTTTACCATAAAGTGAGTAGCCCATTTGCCCTCGGGGGCAGCGGGATCGTCGCAGCTTACCTGGTAAATGCAGTGTACGTTTTTGAACTTTTTATTGAGCGAGGGAATGTCCGCAACTATGGTTTTAAGAAGCGGTAATGCCCCGCAGAGAAAGATTTTATTTGTATAAATATCGTCTTTAGTAGGCAATACAGTCATTCCTTTCCGTGTCAGTTGACGGTTAATTAAAATTCGTCGTCCCAGTTATCGTCTTCTTCGAAGTCTTTCTTCATAACCTCACGGACTGCGGAAATAATGCCGTTGGCATCAATGCCGACTTCAGCCATAATATCCTCGTGAAGGCCGATGGGTGCGAACTTGTCGGGATGACCGAGCATCTTGAATGCGCAAGCCTTGCCGGAGTCAACAACTACTTCTGCAACTGCCGAGCCGAGACCGCCTACGGTGCTGTGGTCCTCAACGGTGATTATACGTCTGGTTTCGAGAACTGCTTTGAGGATAGCTTCCTTGTCGATGGGCTTGATGGTGTGCATATTGAGCACTCTTACCTTAAGACCGTCGGCATTTGCAAGGAACTCCGCAGCCTGCTTTGCCTGGAATACGCAGGAGCCGCAAGCAATAACGGTGATGTCTGTACCTTCGTTGATGGTAACAGCCTTACCTACCTCAAAGCCGTAATCCTGTGTATCGTAAAGAACACGGTCGAAACCACGATTGATTCTGATGTAGTAGGGTCCGAAATTCTCGTAAGCGGCGTTAACAGCGTTAGCGGTCTCTGCGCCGTCGGCGGGAACTATAACGGTAAGGTTGGGCATTGCTCTGGTGATGGCAAGGTCGGTGATGGCGTGGTGAGTAGAACCTGCCTGACCGAACGATGTGCCTGCATGAGTAGCAATGATTTTAGCGTTGACATTCTGGTAGCAGATGTCGGTGTGGAGCTGGTCGCAGGCTCTCATTGAGGTGAATGCCGAGAAACCGGAAAGGAACGGGATGCAGCCCGCCTT
>JAZUJG010000315.1:0-2008 GCA_045642645.1 Acutalibacteraceae bacterium
GGGCACTTGTGAATAAGGGAACAACGCGCTTTGTGCTCGCACATTTGAGCGAAAAAAACAATACACCGCAGCTCGCGTATGAAACGGCAACTGCGGCGCTTGAGGAAATGGGTGCGCTCGAGGGGCGCGATTATATGCTGAATGTGGCAAAGCCCGCAGGCGACGGCGACGCGTTTATTGTAGGATGAAAATGCGGATATAATTAAGAATTGTGAATTAAGAATTATGATATAAAATCTTTCGGTTTTTCGTTGCGGAAAATAAGAACAAATTGTAGGGTGAGGCACCCCCGTGCCGCCCGCTTTGCCCCGCGGTTTTTTACAGCGAAGAATCGGAGCAGTCGGTACGGGCGGCGCCCTGTGCCGCCCGGGTCAATCGCGGAGCGATTGACGGATGAAAATAACGCATAACAAAAAATCGCGCTGATTACACGAAATCAACGTGATTTTTACTTTTCGCTCTGCGCAAACAACTGATAATAAATTTTGATGCAGAAAGCGTTTTCTTCGCCCCGACGGCGTATGAAGATACTCCGAGTGGGCGAAAAAACGCTTAGAAAAGTAAAATTCGGATTTGAAAAACTCCAAATCCGAATAACTTTTACTTTTCGTTCTGCGCAAAATTAACTTTTCGTTCTGCACAAAATTACTTGTTAGCCTCGAATGCTTCCTGCAAAGCTTCCTTGATTATCTGGTGCCCTGCGGGTGTGGGGTGAACGCCGTCCTGCAGCCAGTAGCTTGTTTTAGTTTTTTCCGCAGCCTTGTCAAATCTTTCCTGAAGGGGAACGAAAACAAGGTGGTATTTCTCGGCAACGAGCTTTGCGACCTCGGCGCGCTTTTCAACTTCGGGGCGGAAGTAGCCCCAGCTTTCGCCGGTGGCGGTGCCGTTTAATACAAACGGCTCAAGAATGAAAATCTTAACTTCGGGCAGAGCCTCGCGGATTTCTTCAATGAACATTGAATAAACCATATCGAACTTCGCAGCTGAAACGCCGTTGCGGTAGCTGAGCTCGTGCCAGACATCGTTAACACCTATAAGTACCGAAAGGTATGCGGGCTTAACATTTATAACGTCCTGCTTAATGCGGGCGTACATATCGACCACACGGTTGCCGCTTACGGCTCTGTTAACGAATTTGTACTGTCCGGGAGCGTTCTTTAAGTAATCTGCCGCAAACAGAGTGGGGTAGCCGAGACCGTAGGTTTCGTCATTCTCACGGCATCTGCCTGCATCTGTTACAGAGTCGCCCTGAAATAAAAAGGTTTTCATTTCCTGCACCTCCGAAAATATCTATTCTAATAATATCATAATAATAATTATTTTTCAACATATTTTACCTTATTTTATTCTTGAATTTCAGTAAATTTTTCAAAATTTTTACCGTTAATTCATATTTTATCCGCGAAATATGTTAGAATATAATAAATAATATGCAGGGAGGCGCAATTATGAACAATATGCCGGATTCTTTTGACGGTACATTACGCAAATCAATGCTCAGAGTGCCGGAAATCATCAATGAATGCACAGGCATAACCCTGTTCGGCAAGGTCATAAAGTCGCATGTTTTTTCCTCCGATATTGCAATTATACGCAATGTGAATGCCGATGCGGTCTTTGCGGTTTACCCGTTTACGCCGCAGCCGGTCATTACGCAGGCAATAGTCAGCAGCGCGGGTCTGCCGGTGTTTACCGGCGTTGGCGGAGGTCTTACGCAGGGCGACAGAGTGCTTACCCTTGCAGTAAATGCCGAGACGCTCGGCGTTGCGGGCGTGGTGCTTAATGCACCCACCGCCGATGAAGTCGTCGAAAAGGTTTCAAAAAGCCTTGATATACCCGTAATAGTAACGGTTGTAAGCGAGAATGACGATATTGATTCGCGAGTGGCGCACGGCGCAAATTTCTTTAATGTTTCTGCGGCAAAGGATACCCCGAAAATCGTCAGGTCCATACGCGAACGCTACCCCACCGTACCGATCATCGCCACGGGCGGACCTGCCGATGAAAC
>JAZUJG010000316.1:0-4551 GCA_045642645.1 Acutalibacteraceae bacterium
CCCTTTTCCTTGGTGGCAAACATGGTGCCGATCTGAGAGCGCAGACCCTTGCCGAGATCCTCCAGAGGAGCGCCGACGGCGAGGCCGTCCTCGGAGAAGGCAGACTGGCTGCGGCCGTAAACGATCTGCAGGAAGAGCTCACCCATTGCGGTGTTGATGGCATCGCACACAAGGTCTGTATTGAGTGCTTCGAGAACGGTTTTGCCGGGGAGAATTTCAGCCGCCATACCTGCTGAATGAGTCATACCCGAGCAGCCGATGGTTTCAACGAGAGCTTCCTCGATTATGCCGTTTTTAACATTGAGTGAAAGCTTGCAGGCGCCCTGCTGGGGTGCGCACCAGCCGATACCGTGGGTGTAGCCGGAAATATCGGTGATCTGCTTGGACTCGATCCACTTACCCTCCTCCGGGATGGGAGCGGGACCGTGATGGGGGCCCTTTGCAACTACACACATGTTTTCAACTTCGCGTGAATAGTTCATAAAATGTTGACTCCTTTCGGATGTTAAATTTTTACCGATGTATATTTTATTACATTATTCATTTTTAGTCAAGTCAAATCGGCGGCGGCTTTTACATTCTTTTTTATATATTTTCAATAAAAGATTGTTCTTTACTCCAAAATAAAATTAAAAATAAATTAAATATACTTTATGTATTGTTTTTTGCATATTCGGGTGTATAATAATATGTTGAGATTATATCGTATCGGAGAAAGTAATGGTTTTTTCAAGTCTTGTTTTCGTATTTGCGTTTTTTCCGCTGTGTATGCTGCTGTATGCCGCCGCACGCAGAATCAAAACAAAAAACATAATCCTGCTCATATTCTCACTCGTGTTTTACGCGTGGGGCGAGCCGGTCTATATACTCATACTCATTTTTATGACGCTGTGCGATTTTCTTGCCGCAAAGTCGATTGAAAAGCGCAGCACGCCACGGAGCAAACGGGCGGTGCTTGTAATCGCCTGCATTGTAAACTTAGGTCTTTTGGGCGTATTCAAATACACGGGCTTTCTGCTTACGAATGTTCACGCGATTTTCGGCATACCGGAAATCATACCGAAAATCGCCTTGCCGATAGGCATTTCATTCTACACATTCCAGCTGCTCTCCTATGTTGCGGATGTTTACCGCGGCAAAGTAAAGGCGCAGCAGAGCTTCTGGCTGCTGCTTCTGTACGCAAGCCTTTTCTACCAATGTATTGCGGGGCCCATTGTGCGTTACAGCGATGTCGAACACGATATTCTTGAGCGCAAAGCCGATGCCGACGATGTATACAGCGGCATAACGCGGTTCTGCGCAGGTCTTGCAAAAAAGGCTCTGCTTGCGAATACCTGCGGCACTTTAACGGACAGTCTGCTTGTTTCGGATGCGTTTGCGGCAAAGAATTTCGGCAACGCCGCCGCGGAGCTTTCTTCCCGTTCGGCGCTCGGTCTGTGGCTCGGCGTACTGTTTTATATGCTGCAGATTTACCTTGACTTTTCGGCTTACTCGGATATGGCTATCGGTATGGGTAAAATGGTCGGCTTCCGCTTTAACGAAAACTTCAATTACCCTTACGCCGCGAAGTCGATTACGGATTTCTGGCGCCGCTGGCACATCTCGCTGAGCACATTTTTCCGCGATTATGTATATATCCCCCTCGGCGGCAACCGCAAGGGCAAAGCAAGAACTTACTTTAACCTATTCATAGTGTGGCTGCTTACGGGGCTGTGGCACGGCGCATCGTGGAACTTTGTGCTGTGGGGACTGTATTTCTTCGTATTCCTTGTAATCGAAAAAGCGGGATTCTTAAAGGTGCTTGAAAAAATGCCCGCATTTTTCAGCCGCGCTTATTCGCTTATTATCGTCTTTTTCGGCTGGATTCTTTTCAAATTCACCGATTTCAGATATATACCCATTGTGTTAAAAGGACTTTTCGGCTTGAACGGCAATCCCCTTTCGGATTTTGAAACGCGTACTATACTTATGGGAAATATAATTTTCCTTGTCGCTGCGCTCATTTCGGTTACGCCGCTTGTAAAGAAGCTGACCGCAGCCCTTTCAAAATCGCAAAAAGGTACATTCGCACACGGATTTTACAATATCGCCCACGCCGCCGCGCCGATAGTTCTGCTGTTTGTTTCGGTGCTTTGCCTTGTGGGTGACAGCTACAACCCGTTCCTATATTTCCAATTCTGACGGAGGTCTGACATGATTTACGACAAACCGCGCGAGGTGAGCTTTCGCGGAGCATTCGGCAAGGTAAGTGCGCCGAAGCCCGTTAAACCTAAGCCTGCCCGAAAGCCGCGCGAACAAAGACCAAAACAGAATAAAAACGCACTTGTAAAGGCGGCGCTGTTCTTTGTTGTGCTGTATATCGGCACGGCACTTGCGTTCGCAATACCGCTGCGCCCCGCGTACTCCGAAACCGAGAAGCGCGAGCTTGCAAAATTCCCGAAATTCAGCACAAGCGCTCTGCTTTCGGGCAGGTATTTTGACGGCATAACCGCCTGGTTTTCGGACACTTTTCCGCTGCGCGAGCGCCTTACGCAGCTGAACACGAGCCTTAAAAAGCTGTCGGGCTTTGACTCGGTGGCAATACACGGTGATGTACAGCAGGGCGACGAAATACCCGATGCACCTTATGAGGAAACGACCGTGCCGACGACAGTGCCCGTTACCGAGCCTGTTACAGAGGTACAGACCACGCAGCCGCCCACAACTGCCCCCGTTACCGAGCCGCCGAAAACCGAGCCGCAAACGAAGCCGGATGTCAATGTGCAGTCGCTCGGCGCGATTCTCATTGCCGGAAACTCGGCTTTTGAGTACTACAATTTTTCAAGCGAGCTTGCGCCGCAGTATATAAGCGCGGTGAATAATATAAGGACTGCCGCACCGAACTGCAACGCCTACACCCTGCTTGTGCCCACGAGTATGGATATTGACCTGAACGATGCCATTCGCGCGGATATAAATACCTCGGACCAGAAGAAAGCGCTTGATTACTTCAACTCGTCTTTCCGCGGTGTAACTCCCGTAACGGGAATATATGAGAGCCTGCGCGCACACAAGGCGGATTACCAGTATTTCAGGACCGACCACCACTGGACCGCTCTCGGCGCATACCGCGCGTATGAGCAGTTTATGTACGCAAAAGGCGTTGAGCCCGTTCCGCTTTCACGCTATGAAACCGGCAAATACGACGGCTTCCTCGGCACATTTTATGCGAGTTCGGAGCAAAGCTCCGTACTCGGCAACACGCCCGATACGGTCATAACCTACAAGCCGTTTAATAATTTTGATTTCACCGTGACCGATGCAGAAGGCAATGTCAAAGCGTGGAATGTACTGACCGATGTCACCGACTACGCGCCGAGTATGAAATACCTCACCTTTATAGGCGGCGACAATCCCCTTTCCACCGTGACCAATTATGATTTAAGCGACAATTCCGCCTGCCTTGTGATAAAGGACAGCTACGGCAACGCGCTTGTGCCCTTCCTTATACCGCACTACCAACGAATTTACATCATTGACCCGCGCCACTACCAAGGCACATTAAGCGGATTTTTGAGCGAAAATGCCGTGGACGATATTGTGTTCATTTCCAATATTTCCACCACGAGAAACACAATATTCATTGATGCGATGGCGGAATTTATGCAGTGAGTTTCCGGTTTTCAGTTGACACCCTGAATTAAAATGTTCTATAATATCAGTGTAAAAAGGAGATGAGCGAATGCCCACGATATCCATGTTCAGAGGTATAAAAATATGTTTGTACTGGCAAGACCACATGCCGCCGCATTTTCACGCATTTTACGGCGGAACTGAAGTTATCGTTTCCATTGATGATTTGGAAGTAATTGAGGGAACCATGGCTTCCAAACAATTGAAAATGCTTTTGGGGTGGGCTGCTTTTCATCAAGAGGAATTGCGAGAAAATTGGGAACTCGCGAAAGAGCGGCAGGATTTGTTTGCAATAGAGCCACTAAAATAATCAACTGTGTTCGGAGGTGTTGAAATGAAGGAATCATTTGAATATTATCGTTCAAAAGGCTTCGATGAAAAAGCGGCGGCATATTTTGCAAGCGGCAGAAAGAAGATTGTTTCCGTAACACCCAATGACGATTTCACTTTAACGATTGGCTTTGATAACGGCGAGTATCGCCTGTTGGATATGCGTCCGCTTTGCAAAAAAGGCACAGTATTCGAGTCGCTCGCCCACATCGAGAATTTTAAGCGCGTGTATATTGATGAACAGCACAGCATTTCATGGGATATTGACCCTAACATTGACAGCAATATTGTATGGAGCAATAAAATCGATTTATGCCCTGATAGTTGTTATATTGATAGCGAGGCTGTGTGAAATCAGGTTAAAATATAACGGTCTGTCGTATTAAGTGCTTGAAGCGCTAATGCGACAGACCTTGTTTTTGTGTTACGGCAGCGGCAGAAATTCATACCCCTGCGCTCTTGCGAAATCTATGATGTCGCCGAGGGCGGCGGCATTATCGCTTGAAACGGCGTGCAGCAGAAGCACACAGCCCGGGTGAAGCCGCGAGG
>JAZUJG010000317.1:0-1801 GCA_045642645.1 Acutalibacteraceae bacterium
CTTTCGGATGTTTCAAAATGCGGCACACGCGAGGGGCTTACGCCGTTTTTCCCGAAGACCGCATACCTTGCCGAAAGCAAAGAACGTTTCGACTATTCAAAAGAAGATATATTCTTTACCGAGGGGCTTAATTACTGCGGCATTCCCGTTGCCTTTACCGATAAAGAAGCCGCGGTTTATGTTATAAACGGCAACACCGCCGAAAGATTAAGCGAAAATGAAATTGATTTTCTGCTTGCAAAAAATGTGATATGCGACGGCGAGGCATTGAATGTGCTGCACAGCCGCGGCTATATAAAGAATGTGAATGCCCGCCGCGTAAGCGTGCAGGAACGCCGCGAAATATTCGCACCGCACCCCGTAAACAAAGGCTTTGAAAACCGCACCTGGGGCGGTCAGATATGGCGGCAGTACGATTGGGAAATAACCTGTGAGCCCGACGAAATCATTTCCGAATACTTCACGGAAAGCGGCGGCAGCTTTCAAAAGCTCGGCATTGCTTCCGCGGTGTTCACAACCGAAAAAGGCGCAAAATGGGCGGCATTCGGCTTTGATTTGTGGGAGCGCACAAAGAGCACCGAAAAGCGCAATCAGCTTCTCAATACAGGTAAATATCTGTGCGGCAAGGGCTTTTCGGCAGAGCTTGAAACTCCATTGCAGGCGGTAATTATGCCCACAGTCGATGAAAACGGCAAATGTATTGCCGTAAGCATTATAAACTGCACGGTCGCAAAAAGCGGCGCTCTTAAAGTAAAAATAAGAGAGCCGCGGGGTGAAAAATTCACTTTTATGAGTATGACCTCGCCGGAAACACCGCTCGATTACGAAATAACCGCAGACGGCGAGTACCTGCTCACATTGCCGGATATCGACGGCTGGTCGGTGGGAACAGCGTTTATTAATGAATAACGAGTAATGAATGACGAATAATTTCGGGGCGCAAAGCGCCGATTATAAAAGTTTTCAGTTTTCAGATTTCAGTTTTCAGAAATATGAAAAATCCGAACGAATTGTAGGGCGCGGCACCCCGTGCCGCCCGGGTCAAGCGCGCAGCAAGCTATTGACAGTTTACGCTTCGCTTGATGAATAACGAATACTGCATAATGAATAATTTCGGGGCGCAAAGCGCCGATTTTAATTGAATAAATACTACAAAGCCCACCGCTCAAAAATGAACGGTGGGCTTTGCTGAGAGAGAAAATGAAATCCGGTTTAAGCGCCGAGTGCCCTGTTGACAACATTCTGGTAAGATGCTGCATCAATTTCGGTATCGGCTGAATTATTTGCGGCGTATGCCTGCGCGGCGGAAAGGTCGCCGTGGCCGTTTGCGGCACGCTCCGCAAGTGCGGCATCAAGCACATCGCTCACGCCGTCGCCGTCAAGGTCGCCGTTGACAATTACGGTATATTCTCCGCTGAAGGTATTGTTTTCAAAAACAGTTACCGTTGAACCGGTACCGAATGTTTCGCGGTTACCGTTGACAACGCTCGCCTGCGGAATTGCAACAACATTTTTCGGCACACCGATAAGGACGGACATATCCTCTGCCATGGTAAATTGTGTGAAAATAAGCTTGTGAGTGTAGTCTATTACCGAATTCTTTGTTTCGGCTATATCCATAAGCACAAAGTCAATATTGTTATCCACTGCATACTGATGCGCATAGCTGTCGCGGAAGCAGTATATTGCAAAGTCCGCGGCACAGCCGTAAAACGCATAGGTGCCTATCGTTGTAACGCTCGCCGGAACAACGGCTTTTTTGTGCGATGAGCAGTTCATAAATGTAAGACTGCCGATTTCC
>JAZUJG010000318.1:0-8123 GCA_045642645.1 Acutalibacteraceae bacterium
AAAGGTAATGCCTGCATCAGCAAGGTCTTCTGCGGTGAATGTAGCCTTTACAGCAACGTTGAACTTGCCGTTCTTTGCGCCGTCGCAGCTGTCGGTAAGAGTATTATAGTTACCCCAGCCAACGAGAGTGTTAACAACATCATCGGTCTTGGAAGCCTTGATGATAGCTTCTTCAGCGCCAGCAACAGTAACGGTAGCGTCAACACGATTGAAAACGGAATCAACCTCAAGCTCACTTGCAAGTTCGGGATCTTCGTTAATTGCGCCTACTTCCTCATCAAAAGTAGACTTTTCGTTGTCGAGAAGACCAACGCAGTTTTCGAATTTACCAGCTTCTGCGGTATCCTTAACTTTAAGTTTGAAAGCAAGAATTGTGCCGCCTGCTGAATAATCATCAGCAAATGCTTTCGGAATAACGGGGGTCATACTAATTCTGAGAACCTTGGTCCAACCCTTGGCCTGCTCAGCAGCTGAAAAAGTAACGTTTGCGGTTTCATCAGCAATAAAGCAGTTAGCCTTAACTATATCGTCGTCAACATTGTAATCGGTGGTAACAACAGTTGCCTGATTCGGGAAGTCGGGCTTTTTGGATACATCTTCGATGAATTCGAAAACATCACCATTGAAGCCAATCCAAATTTCGGGAGCATTACCCATGCCGCCGAGCAAATTAGGATCGCTTGTTAACTTAATTTCGAAGGTGACAGTATCGCCTTTTTCATAACTTGCAGCAGTAGGAATTACTTCAACTTTCAGCGCTGCTGTGGGATCTGCTGCAAATGCAACAGTCATAAAGCTGAAAATCATAACTAATGCCAAAGCTGCACTAACAACTTTTTTCATTTTTGTTCCTCCAATAAGAAGTGATTATTGATAGTTTGCGTTATAAGTGTTCTGCAATGCTGCAGCAGATACCTGGTCGATTGTTTTTGTGCCTTTAACGTGAGCATAAACAACACCAGTATCATCAGCTGTTATTTCATACATAGAAGTTTCCTTAGCTGATGCAGTTCTACCTGCAGTTACAGTATTAGCTGCCATAATTTTAACCTCATCAGTAATTACGGCATCACCTTTAACATGAGCATAAACAAATCCTGTGTCATCCGCTGTAACAGCGCCGTTGCTATCAAGATCGCCAAAAATTACAATTACGTAAGTTTTTGAAACTGTACCATTTGAATTTTTAACAACAATTTTAGCATTTGTGCCGTAGCAGTTGGTACGACCTACTTTAATGGCTGTGAATTCAAGAGAGCCACCATTTGTTGCTTCAAGGCTATCTGTATACATTGTTGTTGTCTTAATAACCGCGCTGGCATCAGCAACATCAAAACCATATACAACGCCTGCATAAGCACCACCAAAGGTCTTGTTTCTGTCGATAACAATACCTGCGGGAGCACCTGCCTTAATAGCAAGGTCAGCGGCAACAGCGCCGATAGAAACGGGGGCACCTGCGCTTACAAGTTCCTGACCAACATACTGAGTGCCGCCAACAAGGTTTGCGGGAGCAACACGGGCAGCTATAAGAGTACCGCCCTGGTTGGTTTCGGATTTAGCATCGTCCTTGATAGCGACGGTGCCGAGAGTACCGGTAACGGTAATAGTAGCAACTACGCCGTCGATTTCGGTCGCTTCAAGAGTGCTAACGCCTGTGGTATCGGGGATGATAACAATCTTGCCGGTAGTGGTGTTTTTGCTGATTTCGGCATCGGCATAATAGCCTGCGCCGAGAGTGGCACCGGTAAGAACTACATCACCTGTGAACAAAAGTTCAAACTCAACGGCGCCGGTAGCATAGTCTGTTGTAAGGGAAACGTCAATGGCATATTCATTGTCGTTAGCCGTAGCAACCGGAGTGCCGAGTGCCCAAGTCTGTGTATAGCCGTTACCTTCTGCTTCCCAGTTTGCAAATGCGGGAACCGAGAGAGCAAATACAAGTACAACGGCAAGCACAACACTTAAGATTTTTCTTGTCTTAGACATTTGTTTGCCTCCTTGGATAGATTTTCTATTTCATTTCTCTCCAAAACGGCTCTTTCCAAAAGCCGTCACCGAGTGAGCCGCATAACAGAACACATCTGCATTCCCGTTTCGGGGAGTGGGTCGGGCTCCCCGAAACGAGTACGCGAATCATCGGATTTTTTATTAAAACCGGAGAACCGGAATTAAACCCGTTGGCGACTGCCGCACATACTATATATATAATAGTATGGCAAGCGGTCTGTTTTTGCTTAACTCAATTAAGCAACTTCGCTGATAACAGCTTCTTCACTGTAATCGTTGAGAGCAATATCAACAACCGCGCTGTAGTCCTCAGCAGTGATTTCTGCATTGGCAGTATCAACATTGGCTGCTACCTTGAACAAGCCTTCAAGTGATGCGTGAGCATTTGAGGTGAGTTCAACAGTAACAAGGTCAAGTACGTCAACTGCACCGTCACCGTTAACGTCGCCGTCAACAATGATAGTGATGGTTACAAGCGGAACATTGATGCCGGCAACTTCCTTATAGAATGTAAGGGTTGAACCGGTACCGGTAAGAACCGATACATCGTCGATATCGAGAGCGTAGTTGTTATCAACAGACACAACTGAGAATTCAGCATCTTCAAGAGTGAAGAAGTCCAGAACATCGTCAGCTGTCTTGAAGGGGTTGATGTGAGATGTGGTAAGAGTGATATTGTTGTCCTTATCGTCCTTACCGATGATCTCGGTAGCAGTATTCTCAACAACAGTGTTCTTGAAGGTCATTTTACCAAGAGCAACACGAAGTGCGTTGGAAGCCTTGTCAACCTTCTTCTGATCGTCAGCAGCATAGGAATTCTCGTTTACTCTGAGAGCTGCGTTCGGGAAGAGCTGAACATCGTTGCCGTTCTTGTCTGCAACAGGATCCATACCGAGTGCTGCAAGAACATTACCGAAGTCTTTTGCTGCGTTGCCGTAGGCATCGGCATTGTCAAGAACTGCCTGTGCCTGTTCCATAAGCATCTCAAGTTCTTCGTAGCTTGCTTCTTCATCCTCGGTTCTGAGGTTGTTGCGTGCTACCTGGAGTTCATACTTAGCGTCGAAAATGTCATTGGCGGTACCGCTTTCGGCTGCTGTCTGAGCATTGTCAAGAGCGTTTTCGTACCTTGTCCATGATCTTTCGCTGTAATCGCTGTTTTCAGTACCGATCTGGTTAATAGCAGATTCGATTTCCTGAGTGATGTAGTAGTTCTTTGCAACTCTTACACCGTCGTCATACTCAAGCTCAAGAAGTCTGTTGCTGGTCTTCTTAATCAGGTTATTGGCATTTGCGATATCCGCTGCGGAAAGAGCATTGTAGTTTGCTTTAGCCTGCTGAAGATCCTTTACAAGCTTTGCAGCCTGCTCTGCATCATAGTCTACATAAAGAGCCTTGATGTATGCTTCGTAGTCGTTGCCTGCTATGCTGTTATTAAGGTCGGTAACCTTAAAGCTGCTGTTGTAGGGGAAGTACTTGGTTTCTGCAGCAAGGTAACCTGCAGCTTCGTACTTGCTGATAATGTCGCGAACATCTCTGCGAACATCAGCGTAGCGATCCCAACGGTACGCTCTGTAGTCATACTTGGAAGCATTGCCGAGTGTGTCTTCGATATCAGCAAAATCAGCAATAAGCTGCTCAACAGCTGCATCGTTGGTGTCGCCGCCCTCTAATGCAAGCTCGGCAGCGGTCTTCTTAAAGAAGTCAACTCTCTTGGCTGCATCTTCAAGAGCTTCCTGAGCTGCTACATACTTCGCATCGTCGAATTCAAATGATGTGTTGAATCTGTGGTAAGCAAGAAGTGCTGCTGTGTTAAGTGCACTGGTGTAGTTAGCCCAGCAGTCTGCACCGTTAAGGTTTTCGGTATGTTCTACATCAAACTCATCGGTGTAAGTGTACTCATAGGTATCTGTGGAAGCGGTCTTGAACTGAGACTGAACTCTGTCAGCATTGAAGTTGCTGTTTACTTCATCTGTGAGGTCATTAAGTGCTACCTCATTGTAGTAGTAAACATACACATTACCTGTAGCTGTTTTATCTTTACCGTTGTCACCGAGGCCTTCACCTGTCTTCGGGAAGAATACGGTTGCGGTAGCAGTGTATCTGCCGTAAGCAAGGTCTGCTGCAATGCCGTTTGCATTAAACAGATGGATTGTGCCGCTTTCGTCTCTGTCAAGTTGGAGAGTTTCGCTGCTCTTTGCAAGACCTGTTACACCGTTTGGCGCCACACTCTGAATTGAGATTGTGCCGTCTTTTGTATTGTAACCTGAAGCATCTACTCTTTTTACAGTATAAGTGAGGTTGTTCAATGCGGTCTTCAAAGCATCAACAGTACCGCCGGATACCAGGTAACCTGTAAGTGTTGATGTATATCTGTTTCTGTCACTTGATGAGGAGTTGTCAGACTTAGTAACTGTGGGAACAGTTTCCTGGCTCTGACCGATAGCAACAAAGTAAAGGTTCTTTGTGAATGTCTTGCCGCCCATTACGGCGCCGTCTTCATCGAGTATCTGGTAATTAACGGTGACATAGCCGATCATATCTGTTGCTGCTGCTTCTGTAACTGTTGCAGAAACGCTGCCGCCGAAGCCGATTGTGGTATTGTTCGCTATTCCGGATACCGTGCAGTTGTTGCCTGTGACGGAAACGATCCTGTAACCGTACTGTTCATCCTGGTAAGGAGTACCGTCTGCAAGGAAACCGTGTCTCCAAACGCCCTTGGAGCCGTTTGCAATGGTAAGAGTTGTAGTACCGTCGAAGCTCTTTGCGAGATTCATAGCGGGGGAAGCAAAGCTCTGCTCGCCGCCGACTTCGGGTATGAACTGTGCAACAACGGGAAGCGCGTTGTTGAGAATGGCATCTTTTCTTTCATTGAGACCTGTAACAAGATTTACAAGTGCGGTACCGAGGTTAGCATCGGAAAGAGCTGCCGCGCAGTTGTCGGTTGCACCGAAGAAGTTTCTGCCGAGAACGAGCTTAAGAATACCGTCTGCAAGGTCGAGAACTGCCTTTACAACATTTGTATCCTTAAGGAAGTTGTAGTGGGTATTTTCTCTGCCGAAAAGTGAAAGCACACCTTCGAGGTCAAGGCTTTCAACAAGGCCGCGAACCTTAACATTGAAGAACTGACCAAGGTCAAACGCGTAATCATCGCTGTAGCAGTTGCTGATAAAGCCAAGCGGAAGTACCGTGTTAAGTGCCTTGGAAAGTCTTGCGAACGGATCGGAACCTGCAAGAGCATTGGGATCAAGACCATTAAGAACAGAGGTGCTGCCGCTGCCTACATACTCGGCTGCCCAGTCAATAATCTTATTGAGCTGATCCTGCCAACGCTTAGCGGTAATATCGGGTGCGGGGATCGCTTCGTCGTTGTAGTCTCTGAAGTTAGTGTAGTTTTCAAGAAGGATATAAGCGATATCTGCGCCCATATTGAGGAAGAGGTTGAACCATTCATCCGTGGTATGTTCAACATACTTTCTGCCGTCGGCAGAGGTAAGATCCTCATAAATGAATGCATCGTAACTGATGCCCGAAGCGATTTCGGTCATAAACTCACGAATTACGGAAATGCCGAATTTGTAAACCTTGGTTGCGCTGTCGTCGCCGAGGCCGCCTTCAGGCATTATGAGCTGAGGCATAACATCCGCAAAGAGCGGTAAGCCTATATACTCAACAAGGTCAACAATTGTAGCGTCGCTGTCGGATGCAACCAGCTCTTTGAATGCATCCCTCTCCTCACCCTCTACAACATAGGGGCTGGATTTGCCGAAGATTTCCTTTGCGAAAGCATCGTTGTTGAGAACGAACTTAACAGTATTGATGAGGTTGCTGTTGAAAACAGCGCCTGCGCCGTAAGTGGGACCCTGTGCCCAAATAGTATCAACATCAACAACATCAGAATCGATAGCAACCTTAAGTGCTTTGTAAAGGATATCGTTAACCGATTTGAATATAGATTTGTATTTGGTAATAAGACCGCCTTCGCCGACGAAGGTTATATCGTCGGGAGTGAAGTAGTAATCCCAGTTAACCAAATCATAGAATGCGTTGGTGCTGCTGGTATCCGCCTTGAAGAAGCGGTCTGTCTTAACGGAAACTGCGTTGCCTTCTTCATCGGTAACGGCGGTAAAGCCGTCGTCAGAATAAAGGGTTTCGTTAACATAATCACGGAAGTACCAAACGCCGTCAACATTCCACATCTGAGCGTCGCAAAGGTAGTTTTTAACTTTTGCGATTTCTGCATCATAGGCAAGATAGGTTTCGGTGCTTCTGGCGCCGGATGCAGCTACATCGATGTAGCCTGTACCCTGAGCGGTGATTTTTGCAATCTCGTCTGCATTTTTAATTCTGATGAAGTCAACGCCGGTTGCTTCCATAAGGAGCTTCTTAACGTCATTGTTAAGAACGGTGGGACCGAACTCATCAAACGCAGTATCAAGAAGTGAATCGAGAATTGCAAGAAGGGAAGAATTATTGATGTTTACGCTGAGGCCGTTCTGCTTTGCAAGCTTGGAAACTACGGAGTTTTCATCCCAAACCTTAACAGCGTTATCGCCTTCGCCCTCCATCTCATAATCCTGCGGATTTGTTAAGAACATATTTGCAGCTTTGTTGAGGATTTTGTCAAGTGAGTTAACATCGCTGTATGCAGAGGGGAATGAAACAAGGTTCTTGTTAGTGAATTCCTTGGATTTCATTGTGTAGCCCTTGTTGCCGTAAATGAGTGCATCATAAACGATACCTGCAACATAAAGGTCAACATTCTGCAGAAGATTGTTGATTTCAGTGAGGTCAACGAGACCGCCGATAATATCGCTGAGTCCGCCGACTTCAACACCACCGTTAACAAGTAAGCCTTTAGGAGCTTTCTTGAGGATGGGAGCAAGGTCATTAAGTAAACCGAGAAGCTTACCTACAAGGAAAACATCGCCGTCATTTCTTGAATAAGCAACGGGGTCCTTGTGACCAATACCGATAAAACCTACTGAACCCTTTTCTTTGCAAAGGTTGTTTTTAACAGCATCAAGAAGGGTTGTTGCATCGCCGCCGGTGAGGTTGTTAAGAAGTTCACCGTAAGCAAGGTTGCCAACCGACTGCAAAGCACTGTTGATTGAGCCGTAGTTCAATGAACCGAGAACAGAAAGGTCAAGTTCGGTTCCATCCATACCCGCGAGCATTTCGTCAACCATGTCAAGAAGAACATCGGCAACCTGCTCGGGTGTAAGGTCGGCATTGTCTATGGAGTCGTACCCAACATCGCCCTTAACGAGAGCGGCGTTGCCGACTACCGAGAAACAACCGAAGCACATTACGAGTGCAAGAACAATGCTCAACAATTTTGTTGATTGTTTCATAAATTTTACCTCCATATTTTTGTACGCCAAAACAAAAATACGCGTGCGTTAACTGAAAAGCCCACTGCAACCACGCACCGATTGCAGTAAAAGCATTTCTGTCGCACAGTCCCCCTTTCGTAAGATTTCAGCCGCGCTTGGCTGTAAGCGAAAATTCACCGAGACAACTCAAAGTTCTTTCCGCCGCAGGCTTTGCGCAAGCGGATTTAAAATTTGACCGCGGGCGTTTAAATAAAGTGCACAGCGCCGATTGGCTCAGAGCGCATATAGCGGTGAGCGGCATACGCACGCAACCGGCCACACCCCCGACACCTGCCTTGCGGCTCGGCAACGGCACAACGCCGACGGGAAATGAAACCGTTTGCAGCACATCGCGCAAACCGCTGCTGCACCCTGCAGCACCGCTTTGTGCACTTAGCGCCCACACACTTTTCGGCAGGAGAGGTACTGACCGCGTGCACCTGCTGTGCAAGCTAACCTCTGCGGATGCGGCGCACAAAACGCCGCCCGGGCTGACTTGCTTAAACCGCGCCGATGAATGCCGTACCGTACGGGCGGCACTCCCGCGCCGCCCGAGTCAATCGCAGGGCGATTGACCGCGTGCAATAACCTGATTCACCGAAACCGCGCAGCTTACACAAAACCGCACAAAACGGACAGCAAAATATGCCGACACCGCATGCGCGCTTTGCGAAAAGCAATGCCCGATATGCCGCGAGGGTATAATACCCCCACTGCCCCAACCTTATGGTCATACTAATC